>CABZJG010000005.1 GCA_902525995.1 Paracoccaceae bacterium
GGCAGGTTTAGCCATCACTTTCAGAAAATGAAACGAGTGTTGACTTCAAAGTTTTAAAAGCTTCGGATTTAATCTGCGATACCCGGCCGGGGGATAAATCAAGAACCTGGGCAATTTCATAAACGTTGAGCTCTTCGACATAATAAAGCTGCAGCACCCGGCTTTGTTGGATCGGCAGCGATTTCAGCGCGTCAACCAAAGTGCTGCGCAGGGCCTTACTGTCGATCAGCCTTTCAGGTTCAATCGTCGGCGCAGCAAACACCATGGAAAACTCATCATAAACCTGGCTCAGACTTTCCGAAACATTGGCCTCGAAAAGTTTTGTCCAGCTGAAATATTCTTCTGTCGAAAGGTTTAAGCCTTTGGCAATCTCTTCATCCGTTGGCGTGCGCCCAAGTTCTTTGGACAGTTCAGCCTTTTTGGTATCGATCATTTGCTTGGCCTGCACCGTCGAGCGGTTCAGGTTTCCCGAGCGCCGAATTAAATCAAGGATCGACCCTTTGATACGAATACTGGCATAATTTTCAAATGACGCCCCTTCAACCGAAGTGTATTTCTGTGCTGCATCCACAAGCCCTTCAAGGCCAGATTGCAGCAAATCATCAAGTTCTACAAAACTGGCAACTTTAGAATGCATCCGAAACGCAATTCTACGCACCAAACCTTCGTGCTTAAGCACAATATGTCTGACATCTAGGTCTTTGTCCGTATAACTTGGATTTTTCAATTAAGGGCGCCTTCGAACATTGCTTTGGGTATCTTATGAATCTTATCATCATATTTCAAATCTAACAATTCATGGGCAATATTCTGCAGCGCCATTGTTTCAAGTGTTTTGAATTTTGGATCATTTTTGAAACTTGGAACAAAGCTGATAAAACGGTAACTCAAGCCGCCAATACTAGTGAGCAAATCGTTTAGCCGATCATATTTTTCAGCAGCTTTGTTGCCGCAAAACCCATGGTTCACCAAAATGCTAAAATTGCGGCCACCGGTTTGCTTGAGGCCGTTTTTGATAAATTGATAGGCCTCGGAGTACCGCGAGACCGTATCTTCTAAAACCACCACCAACTCATCGGGGTCTGCGCCTTTGGCCGTTGCAAATTGGCTGCACCCAAATCCGGCATCCAAAACCTTAAAATCATTGAAATATCCGCCCGTGGCAGCACCGGTAGGAGTTTGCAAAACAGCGTCTGTTGCCGGCTTCGAGCGGGGTGTAATGCGCAGCTCTGAGCGCTTTGGATTTGCGCAAAATGCATCTTGGTTGTAAAATGTTTACTCAAGGTAAAGATCATGCTCGGATAACATTTTGCCGCGTCCCAATACGGCTTTTCCCTTGTAATTTGCAGGGGCAAGCACATCATTGAAATAGCTATTTGCAACAGCGTCAATGAGTGTTGTAGGGCCGAAATAGGTTTGCAAGTGTGCCGCAAAATGCCGTGCAATGGGCGTTTTTACGGTTTGGTTCTTATCGCTGCAGAAGGCAATGGTTTTGACCATCTGATCTGTCCTTTTTCGCCTGTGATTTATTGGGGTGACCCGTTCGACCCTATACGCCCTAAAAGTCGCTTGAAAACCGTACTATCGGGTAAAACGTGCCACCATATCATTGTCTGCTTGCAGCGCTTTGGACGCGGCGGAAAAGGACTGTTGGGCACTGATAAGCCCAATCAACTCCTCTGATATATCAACATTGGCAACCTCTAAGTGGCCTGACAAAAGGGTTCCTGTCCCGCCATCTTTGGCATCAAACAGCCCGTAAAGTCCTGCCTCGGCGTTGGACACATAATACCCGTCCCCGATCTGGTTTAGAGCGCTTGGATTGTCAAAGCTGGCCAATCCAATCCGGCCAAGGTCAATCGGCGTTTTTAGACCATAGGTTCCGCGCACGTCGCCTTCCTGGCTGATATTAAACTCGGTCAGTGGGCTTCCGTTAACCTCAAAGGGTACTGTAATGGGTTGCAGTTCCTTGGTGAGAACGGGACTGCCGTCATTGGCTGTCAAAAGACCATTGCGGTCAATTTGAAAAGATCCGTTGCGGCTATAGCGCAGTGAACCATCGCCGTTGATGCTTCCTAAAATAAACATACCATGGCCATTGACCGCCACATCCGAAGACATGCCTGTTTTTTCCAACTCGGCCGGATTGTGCGAAGACCGGTTGGTGTGAACCAACGAGCCTTGACCAACAGATACTTTTGCCATGCCGCCACCGGTCAAATACACATCGCGAAATGTGGCTTCACGGCGTTTGAACGCCGTGGTGCCTGCATTGGCAATATTGTTCGATAAGACACTAATTTTATGTGTCGAGACATTAAGCGCTGATTTGACAGTGTTGATCATGCTAAACCTATTTATTTTCTATAAGATAGTTTGCAGGTTTCGTGCCAAAATTCGCCAAGTTGGTGATCATAACGACTTTCCAAGCAAAAATTTACTGAAGGCTTGGCACCAAAGGCGCAACGCGAAACTCCCTGATATCTGTAAAAGCTGGGGCGCTCATGGCAGTGCCCGCAAATAACAGTGATCCTTGCGGGACAACCCAGATTAACGAGCCTTTATCGCGCGCAGTTGTTTGCATTATGCCAAATACGCCTTGATTAGCTGAGGCCATCAGAGGCTGGCTTAGCTGGCGCAAATCGGGCTCTGCCATATCGCGGAACTTCGCATAATAGACGGAGTTGAATTTTGGATTTCTTGAATGATAATACTTAACCGTTTTTTCCCAAGACTCGGTTTCGCGATACAATTGTTCAAGATATTTGGCCGCGTAAGAGACATTTTCAAATGGCGACAGCATGGCCTCAATGGAATTGAAATATCGGGCATGCCAATGGATATTAAGCTGCATGCAACCGACATCGATATTCTTTTTGCCAGCTGCCATTAACTTATTGAGTTTTTGTGCTGCACCGGATTTGGACGCAAAAAAATATCCGGCGCCAGAATTGTTCAAGGTCCAAGGCCAACTCACCATTTGATCTTGGACTCTGCGACCAGACTCCAAGCGCGCAATTTTAAAAAGGATTGATTTGGGCACAAAAGTGGATTTCGCAACTGTGTTAATGCTCTGGTCACAGAGCCGCATATCAAGGCTTTGCGCCGCAGCCGCGCCGCTGAACAGCATCAGTGCAATGCACACATAAATTGCAGAGTAAATCCGTTGCATAAAGGCCCCTTTAGACCTTGAATTGCAAAAACCAGACCATGTTCAGCTGCTCTGTAAATTTTACCGTAGGAAATCAAAAAGAGTTTGATTGTTGACCGTTGAATAGGTCTGCCGTGCAGCATCGCGGGTCACCAAAATGGATTGCAGCTCGGTGATCAACGTTTCAATGTCAGCGTCCCGCAGTTTGCCAATTTCGGATTTGATCGAAATGCTTCGCTGCACCAAAACGTCCTGTTGGCTTTCGGCATTGTTCAAACGCGCACCAGCTGTTGTGCGCGATAATCCTATCGAGCTCACCAATGCTTTTAATCCAGTACCTTGCGCACCTAGACCCTGAATGGTGTCGCTCAGCTTGGCGACAACGGTGGTTCCATCCGAGGCAAGAACATCAATGTAGTTTTTAGGATCACTTTGTGCGACCAGATAGCCTTCAATCGAAATATCCGACAGCTCAATTTTCCCCGAAGCGCTACTTGACGTGGCCGCCAACGTCAGCATGCCGGAAGAGGAAACAGTGGCCGTCACCCCGACACCGCTATTGGTAATAGCTGTTGCCAGCTCGCTAACAGAGTCTGAATTGACAGATGCGGATATTGTTGCCACCCCATCAGGTCCCGTCAGTTGAAACGACCACATCTGAGGTTCGCGGCTTGCATGCAGTTTCAAATTGATCCCGGTGCTTACATTTGTGGTGCTATATTCTTGCGCAAATGAAGTTTTGGTCGCCAGCGCATTGGAAAAACTGCTCATGATTTCAAAGATGCTTTTGATGTCCGTGCCATCTTCAACCTGCATAAAGACGTTCGCGCCATTAATACTTGTCGGCAGTTTAATATTTTCCGAAGCACTGAGCGAGTGTTCACCGCCGTCTCCACGATACATCACTGTGCCATCACTCTTTACAAGAAACGGGTTTTGCTCTGTTGAAAATCCACCGAACAAGGCATCTCCCGAGCTATCGGTCGCATTTGCCAATCCAAGAATTGTTTCTCTCATTTGATCGACTTCGATGACGGCCGCATACCGCTCGCTGTCGGTGACCGTATCTGTATTCATCGCCACAAATAACTCTGATAAGCGAGTGGCAAGATTGCCTGCGGTTTCCAATGTTGAATCCACCAATGTCAGCCGATCTGAGGCTTTGGCGATATTGTCCTGATACTGCTCTATTCTGGTTTCGATTTCTCTGCGTGCTGAAAGCTTGACCGCATCAAGCGGCTGATCAGAAGCTTGAGGAATACGCGATCCCGTGGAAATCTGCGTTTGCAGGTTTTGCAACCTTTCTTCGATTACTTTGAACTGATCGAGCATTTGTGTGGCGAATAATTTGCTAGAAATCGTCATTTTACCCTCACATTATGTTGACCAGCGTATCGAACATTTCACGCGCTGATTGTAGAATTTGTGCCGCTGCCTTATAGGCTTGCTGCTGCTCTAAAAGCTTGCCTGCCTCTTCATCAAGATTGACCCCTGAAAGTTCATCTTCTGTGGCCACTGCTGCATCTCGTAGCGAGGTTGCAGATTTTTCAATCAAACGCGCGGACTCAAGCTGCGAGCCAACCGCAAGTGCTATCGCGCGAAAATCATCCTGAAAACTGGGCCGGTCCGGCGTGCGCGTGGCAAGATCAATCATGGCTTCCATGTTGCGGCCATCACCCGCGTTTGAGCGGTTAAGGCTGACATCGAAATAATCCCCGTCGTCCCCAAAGCCAGCCAATTCGAACCGGAAATTATCAACTTCAAATTCGGCAACACCGCTTGAATATCTGGTGGCGATAGAATCTCCGGTCAAATGATCAAAAAGCTCGATTTTACCAAGGTTTGCATCAATCACCTTGACCCGGAACTCTTTAAACTCTTCGCGCGCTTGGTTGGCTTCGGCAGAGGGCATATCATAACTTGAAGCCAGTCTTTTTGCACCGCTCTCTTCGAGAAGAATTATAAAGTCTTCGTCAGGCAAGCCACTCATTGACAGAACTTGACCGGGCAAATCGTCAATCTCTAAGCTGACATTCGCAGGATCATTGCCGGTGGATATGGCGCGAAAACCGGTGTCATTGACTTCAAAATCCAAGTCCGTTGCTTGAATGCCAAGTTTTGCCGCGTCAGCACTTGGAACCACCTTGATACCGCCATCAGAAAGCGCTGCGGTCAAAGACAGCAGCGGCGTGTTTGCCGATGAATCAAAGGTTAAAGGTCCGGTGGTTACGGCACCATCAACAGGTGATACAAATTTCAGCTTCGCATTGTTGGATGAAAAAGTGTAATTAGCACCGCTTCTGCTGGCAGTTACCGTTACAGTGGTTGATCCCACCAGCACGCTAAAACTTTCACTTGCCCCATCTGCCAAACTAAAGTCTTTGCCTTGCAACAAAGCCATTGAACCACTGCTGGTAGTGGCAAGACCGAACTCGGCCGCATCCGTATCATTTAGCACTTCAATGCTATGACCGCTCATCACGCCTCCGGGGGCAGATAAAGACACGGTATATGTGGTTGGCGATCCGTTATTTTCTGCCAGACTGGCGATCAAGCGTTGTTGTTCAGGTCCCGACACAACCATTTCACCGCCAGTATAGGTCACCGTATAGGTCAAACTGCCCACTTTGACCGACATCGAACTGCCGTCAGCCGGTTTCTGGCTGATCGCGGCACCGTTCAGAGTTGGCTTGACCGCATCTTCACGCACCATGGCGACCAGTTGTTTGGAAATGCTGGCAATGCTGTAATCTTCAAAATCTTTGCTCTTCAGCTCTTTAGCAAGCGTTGCACCATTATTCACCGGCACTGATAGTTTGAAAGTGTTGTTTGACGCATTCAACCGCATGCCATTGGGGCTTGCTTGGGGTGCCAAATGCTCTGGTGCGATTTTAATCGCATAGTCCGTAATCGTACCTGCCTCGGCAAAGGTTTTTGAGGCCCCGCCTCCCCGTGTGGAAAGGTTTCCCGAACTTTGTACCTGACCATTACTGGATGTGACTTTAAAGCCGCGCGGGGATTGAAAGCTCAGGCTGCCGATCACTTTTGTTGACTGATTAAGGGCTACGTCTGATGTCAGCAGTTTGTTGTAGTTATGATCAAGCGAATTGACCTCTAGCGCACTGCCAGAGGCATTTGTGAGGCTAATATCCAATCCCTCCGCCTGGGTAAGGATCAACCGCGTACCATCGGCTGACACCTCTGCTGAAATACCGGTCTGTGCCTGCCTTTGGTTGATCTGTGTCACCAGCGGGGACAGATCACTGGATTGGTATGTCGCGGAAAAACCGATCTCCGTACTATCGGGCGTCACCAGTGAAAATGAAACCGTGCCCGAAGCGGCCGCACTGCTTGCCAATTCAAGCGAAGCCATTGTTTTGGCGTCGGCGACAATGCCGTATTGCGCCAAGCCAGTATTCACCGCCGCGGCAACTGATTTCATGCTCAGACCGGATTGCAACGCAACATCTTGGGTCATCAACCCATCTGTGGTTTCAAATTTCAGAGTTTGGGCCAGCATTCCGTTTAAAGCCGGGTTTTGAGCCACCAGTTTTGTTAGATCATTGGCCATCAATTGCGAAGCCGCTGTTTCAATCGCCGCATAGCCGCCGGGGATCAAATTGTTGATCTGGGCACCGCGATACCCGACCCCGCCGATCGCATTCAGGTAATCGGCCCGATAACTCGCGTTGCGATCAAATCCGTTTTCCTCGGTAATAAAGGAGTTGGCCTCACCGCTGCTGAGTGGCAAGCCCGAGATTTGCCGCCCCTCTCGCGTAAAAACACGAAAGCC
Organism: Paracoccaceae bacterium; assembly: GCA_902525995.1. Lineage (GTDB taxonomy): Bacteria > Pseudomonadota > Alphaproteobacteria > Rhodobacterales > Rhodobacteraceae > CABZJG01. Next base: position 6,945 of record CABZJG010000005.1, read on the forward strand.
AGATGCGGCTTCTTGTTGAGTGATGGTCGCAGCTGTTGTATCGGCAGATGACCCCGAAGTAACGGTCACTGCGCCCGACGTAAATTCGGCCTGACCAACAATTTTAATGCCGCCATCAAACCCCGATGCAAACAGGCCAAGGTCATTAAGGCTAATTCCCGTCCCAGACCCCGAAGCCCCGGTTCGGGATGCTGTTAAAGTCCCCGCGTTTAGATATTCGGCAAGTTGTTGGGTATCACTCAATCTTCCGACAACGTCGCTTTGAGCGCTTTCGGGAAAACTATAGGTGTTGCCACCCAGCGTAAACTCAAAGCCGCTCAGGCCCTCAATTGAATTGAAGTTTAAATTAACCACCGAGTCCTGACCAAAAGAGGCCAGTTGAAATGTATCGGTCCCGGCTGGGATATATCCGACTGATCCACCCTTTAAAAACTCTGTATATGAAATCGGCGAGATTGAATCGATTGTCAAATCAACCATTGGTTCAAGATTTAAAGGCTTCATTTCCTGCGGTTTTGCCACCAGAACAGAGGATCCGGTATTTGCACTATTGGGGGTTACAATGAAATTTGAAGCCGCCGCAATCTCTCGGCCGTTTTTGAGCAAAAACTGCATCCGGGAGGCTTCGCCGCTGGTGGCCTGCATCGCAAAGCTATCGCCCTCTCGTGCACGGGTGTCCACTTGTATGATCACACCGCCCAAATCAATTTGCGATCGACCTGAGGCCAGAAGTTTGTTGTTTAAATCATAAGCATTCCAGGATGCGGTAGCCGCACTGTACCGAAAAGTTGCATTCGGCACTTGGTCGATTTTACCCGGCACCTCGAGAATATTGATATCCAATGGTTGGCTATTGGTTTTCGCTTGCTCGAGCCTAAAGGCGCGCGCTGTAAACAGCTCTTTGCCCAGTTCCCCATCAAAATCGATGCCAGATGTATGGGCTGCGTTGATCTCAGAGATAAACCGGTTGCTTAGGGCATCCAACTGGGTTTGCGTACCTTGGATCACCAAAAGTGCATTAGACAGTCCTTTCATGGATCCGTCGTCAAGACTTTTAACGATGGTTTTGGCACCAAGCCGATAGACCACCCCATCGGTTTCACTATGAACGGGTTTTAACGTGTAAGAGGTCTCCCCCTCCAAAATTTGTGGACCGCTTGCATGCGAGCCAAGCCTGACGTCCACATCGTAGCGCGGACCAAAAGTTGTTGTAATTCTTACTCTTTTTGAAATTTCGGTGATCAATCGATCACGCTCGTCAAGCAAGGCATTGGGCGGTGCAGCACCAATGTTTGAGGACCGAAGACGCCCGTTAACCACACCCAGAGAATCAATCAAGCGGTTCACTTCATCCGCTTCTTGATCAATTGTCCCAGCAAATTGATATTCTAAGTCGCTCAGCACTTGCGCAGTGACGTTAAATGCATTCGCCAGCGAATTGCCCTGTTCAAGCGCCGCCGCGCGGGGTGCCAAATCGCCTGGATTTGCGGCGATATCAGACATTTTACTGAAAAAGTCCGAAAGCTGCTGTGACAGATCGCCTTCGCCCGGTAAAATTAAATTTTCAAGCCGTTCCATCGCGGCAGAAAATTCGGTGGCGGATTGGAAGCGGCTTTCCGCCATGTTTGTGCTGCTGGCCAGAAAACTGTTATAGGCACGGCGCACTGTGCCCAAGCTGACACCCAAACCCACCTGCGCCGCAATGGATGTCAATTCGCTTTGAGATCCCGAAACCTCTTTGAGGCTGGCATCGCGCTTGCGATAGCCATCCGTATTCACATTGGCAATGTTTTGACCCGTGACATTAAGAGCCTGCCGCTGGGCATTAACCGCGCTTTTTCCTATTTCGAATAAGCTTGCCAAAGTATTGCCCCGCTATTTCTGTTCAAATTGTCGAATAAGCGCTTCGGCAATTCCAAGATTATTGTGTTGGGACACCGTCTGAGCAATTTCCTGATCCATCATTTCTAAGAACGGCTTAGATCCGGAATTATTTAGCAGATCATCAGACAGTTTCGCGGCACTGCTGGACTTCATAAGCTCGTTGACCAGAAGTGCCTCGAATTGCTCAGCAACTTCTTCTATTGTGGTTTGAGCCGGTGATATCCGTGACATTGACGGAGAGGGCGGTGTGGTCAAAGAGCTCAGTTTTGTTGATGCATCATCCATACCGGCCCCCTAAATTATAATCAGCTGCGCTCTGAGCGCACCCGACACTTTTAATGCTTCCAAGATTGCAACCAGATCGGAAGGGGTCGCGCCCACGGCATTGATTGCGTCGACAATATCCGTCAGATCCACACCGGGATCGAACATAAAGGCTTTAGCTGTTTCCTCTTGCGCAGTTATCTCGGTATCCGGAGTGACCAACGGCTCGGCTGGGGCGACGATGACGTTGTCGCCATCTGCCACCACAGTATTTTGCGCTTCGGTTTTTGGGTCTTCCGTCACACGTACCGTCAAACTGCCGTGGGTGATCGCCGCAGGGGTCACGCGCACGTTTCCATTGATGATAATGGTTCCGGTTCTAGAATTGACAATCACCTGCGCTGGTGGTGCAGAGGGCTCCACCTCGACACTTTCCAGCAATCCCACAAAGGATACCCGCTGGCTTGGGTCTACGGGTGCACGTACACGAATTGATGATCCATCTATGGCAACGGCGATGCCATCTCCAAAAATTTTATCGATCGCTTCGGCAACGGCTGCAGCCGTTGAAAAGTCACTGCGATGCAAATTGAGGATAAGAAACTCATTTTCCAAAAACGGGGTTTCCACCATTTTTTCAACGGTTGCGCCCTGAGGCACCCTGCCAACGGTGGGGATGTTTACGGTAAGCGAGGAATTATCTTCGCCCTGAACACCCAATCCACCAACCGCTAGGTTACCCTGAGCGATCGCATAGGTTTGGCCATCTGCGCCCAGCAATGGCGTCATAAGCAGCGTGCCGCCGCGCAAAGATTCTGCCGCCCCCAACGCCGAAACAGTCACATCCAGCGTCTGCCCCGGCTTCAAGAACGGGCCCAGTTCCGATGTGACCATAACCGCTGCCGCATTAGATCCGTTCAGACCTTCGATATCCGTCGACATGCCAAAGCGTGACAACATGGCCTGCATCGACTGCAAGGTGATGCCAAGGTTTTTATCGCCAGTTCCGGAAAGCCCGACCACCAAACCATATCCGACCAGCTGGTTTGCGCGCACGCCTGCCAAGCTGGCCAAATCTTTGATGCGATCTGCAGAAACTGCTGTTGAAAACAGCGCAAAGACGATGATCAAAAGCGTATGGAAAAGTTTGCGCGCCATCAGCGGCCCCCCTAAATCGGGGAGACGACGCCGAACAGCTTCGACAGCCAGCCGCGTCTTGATGTATCAGCCAGTTCACCAGCACCAATATAGGTAATCTCGGCATTGGCCAACCGGTTGGAATTCACAATATTGCCATTGCCTATGTCTTGCGGCCGGACGATACCTCCAACCCTGACATATTCGTCCCCATTATTCAGGGTCAGCTTTTTCTGACCTAAGATTTCAAGGTTTCCGTTTGAGTAAACCCGCACAACAGAGGCCGACACCAATCCTGAAATTCTATTGGACTGCTTTGCCGTGCCGCTTCCCGCAAAGCTCTGCGTGGTGCCCAGATTGACATCTGACGCCAATACGCCGCTTAAGGCGCCCGTGGTTGGCAAGGTAAATTCAAGACTATCGTCTTTGCCACTTGAAGTGGATTGCGATTTTGAAGCGTTGAACCTCTCGCTTAAACGAATTGTAACAATGTCTCCGACTTGTGAGGCTTTACGCTCGGTCGCAAATAGCCCCTGCGAGCTGCTGTCGTAAATTGCCCCGTCGACCACAGCCAGGCTGACCACTTCATCCGGGATGATCGGCTCAAATGCTTCGCTGGCCAGATCTTCGGTATAGCTTGAGCAGGCCATGAGGCCGCTGCAAAAGATCAATAATAAAGGTGTGATTAGACGCATTTTATGTCCAGCTCAGATTAAAGATTGTTTGAGATATAGCGCATCATTTCATCCGCAGCGGTGATCGACTTTGAGCTCACCTCATAGGCGCGCTGGGTTTCGATCATTTCCACCAACTGCTGAACAACGTTAACATTCGAGCTTTCCAGCGATCCTTGAACCAGCTTTCCGCGCCCTTCGGTAAAGGGCACACCTACAGATGCAGCGCCGCTTGCGCTGGTTTCAGCAAAAAAGTTTTCGCCAAGAGGCTTTAGTCCGCGCGGGTTGGCAAAGGTTGCAGTGGTCAATTGGCCCAGCTCGGCTGGCTCGGCTTCGCCCGCCAGCATCGCGGTGATGATCCCATCTTGCGCGATGGCGATTTGCGCAGCGCCCGATGGGATCGTGATTTGAGGCTGCATCACATAACCGCTCGCGGTGGTCATGGAGCCTTCTGAATTTCTGGAAAATGTACCGTTGCGGGTGTATCCCATTGTGCCATCTGGCAGAAGAACTTGGAAAAACCCGTCACCGTCTACGGCGATATCAAGGGCATTGTCTGTGGTGATCATGCTGCCTTGTGAAAATTTCTTTTCGGTATTGATAGCGCGCACCCCGGTGCCGAGCGCCAATGATGACGTCATCGCCGTGCCTTCCGAAGTCTGATCGCCCGCAACTTTTGTGATCTGGTACAACAGGCTTTCAAAGTTCACGCGATCGCTTTTAAAGCCGACCGTATTCACATTTGCTAGGTTGTTTGCGATCACTTGCATTCGGGTTTGCTGGGCTGTCAAACCGGTTTTTGCCACGTGCATAGAAGAAGACATATATAAATACCTCGTGTTTACATATTTTAATGCAAATCATGTGCCAACTTGTGGCAGGGTGAGGTTCCAACCTCCGACACGGCTAAAACGAGTGGGATAGATCCACCAAATACCGCTATTATTGGCCAAAAAATTGATAAAATTGGGAAAAATCTAAAGCTTTTAAGACCCAGGAAGGCGCATAATCCGGGTTGTTGCCTCATCCAGGTCCTTGGCCTGCGAGATGAACTTAACGTTCAATTCAAACGAGCGCTGACCTTCGATATTTTTCAATAAGGCTTCAAGCGAATCTACGTTACTGCCCTCGAGCGATCCTTGGACAATCTGCGCCTGCTGATCGGCAATAGGCAAGGTCCCATCCGCGCCCCGAATGTTCCCGTCGATCCCCTTTAACAGCTCGATATTTTCGGCCAGTGTTGTGCCCAAAATCCCGACCTGCTGCCGCGTGCCTTCCGGTGATCCCAAAGGTTCCACGAAAATCGTGCCGGACTCGTCGATCATCACTTCCCGACTTTCGGGCAATTTGATCCGGTTTTGATTGTTGTCCAGCATGAAATTGCCAGCGCCATCAACCAATTCACCCGTGTTTGAGATCGAAAAGTCACCTCTGCGCGACAATGCCGGCGGCATATCTGTTTTCGGTTCGATGAAAAAATACCCCGGGCCGCGCAGGGCAAAATCCAGTTTGCCTTCAGTGCGTCGCACCAATCCTTCTTCTCTGGAAAACTCCATCTTTTCAGGGGATGTCACAAAATACCGGCTTTCGAATTGTTCCATATTCCCCAAAAAGGTGCTGGAACGGCTTGCCGGTAAATCCTTTCGAAAGCCGGCAACATTCATATTGGCCAGATTTTGCGCATTAATCCGTTGATCAAGGCGCAAATTCTGTAGTGAGTTCAGGGCCACATGTATCATGCGATCCATAGTGATATACTCCTAACGTGCCGCTCTAAACTTACGAGCGGATGTTAATGATCGCCTGGGTCAACTGGGTCGATGTTTCGATCGCTTTAGACGAGGCTTGGAAGTTCCGCTGCGCTGTAATCAAGTTCACCAGCTCTTCGGTAATATCCACGTTTGAGCGTTCCAGAGAACCCGACTGAATAGAACCAAAGCCTTCTGCGCCCGCTTCCCCGAAGGTCGGCGTACCAGAGGTGGCTGTTTCAACAAAGGTCGCATTACCGATCTGCTTCAAACCGTTTTGGTTGTTGAAGTTCGCCAAAACAATCTTACCCAACGGTCTGTTTTCACCGTTTGTATAGTTGGCGCGCAACAGACCGGTCGCATCGATGTCCAAACCATCCAAACGGCCGGATGTGAAACCATCCTGCTCGAGGTTATTCACCGAGAAGGGCTGCGATAGCTGGGTTGACTGGCTGTAATCAACATCAAGTGAGATCGAAAAGCCAGAGGCCTGCTGCTCATAATGTACACGGTTCAGCGGGCTGATGATCTGACCGGTTTTGTCAAAGGTCAACTCGCCTTCATCAATGTAGAGCGGATAGTAATCCGTCACCAGGTTATCTGGCGGGGTTTCAACAATTTCGCCCGCTGCGTTCACATAAAGCGGCACACCTGCATCATTGGTCGCTTGCACAAGGTTCACAATCGTTGGAATGGACCCAACACCAAGTGGAACGTCATCAAGACCAAGTTTGGCAGCACCTTTCACCTTAATCGTAGACTGATCACCGGTGGTGCCCGTGGTAAAGACAAAGTTGTTTGTATCTGGTTGATATTGAACCGTCACACCGCCAACCACATCGCCGGTGTCACCATCAGAAATCTGGTTGATCCGGGTTTGCAGTTCTGCAGCCAAAGTGGATCCAACGTAGTTACCTGATGGCACTTCGATAATACCGCTGATACCGTTTACCGATACGTTAAAGACGTTCGCGCCGCCAGCACTGGACAGGTTAAAGATTTCATTCAACGGCTCGGTCGCTGGTGCGCCAACCGCTCGGGCGGGCTCAGATGCCAGACCGCGGGCGGCTTCAAACACCGTATCGTTCTTACTTTGGCCAACGCCCATCAAACCATTGTCGCCGGTTCCCATATACCGCGTTGCGGTGTCAAAGGTCGAGTTGATGACCGAACCGTCAGCGCTGTTGATGGCATAGCGGCCAACCTGAATATTTGATGCGTTTTGGTCTTCGTCAACGCCCAATGCGCCATCGGCAGAGATGTTTTCACCGGTTGACCCACTGGAAAAGGTAAAGCTTTTGGTATCACTGTTATAGCCGACCTTTGCACCAAAGCGTTTCGCATTAATCTGCATTTCCGAGCCATCAGCAACAAACGAGTCTGCGCTGATCACAGCGGTCGAGCTGATCTCGGTTTGCGGTGATGAATCCGAGGCTGGAATACCCAAGTTGTTGGTTCCATCTGCGCCGGCAGCGCCATAGATTTTAAACGCCCGGAAGTTCGAGTCTGTTCCCGGCCCAATCGCGGTGTGGTTGACACCGAACTGGAACCGCTGGTTGACCGCATCATAGCTGATTTTAATCGGTGGATTTTTCTCATCCACCCACACTGTGGCATTGGCAAAGTTGCCATTGTCTAGGCCAAGGCTTGCCAAGGACGATTCCGGCGTGGCGCCGCCGCCCAATTGTTCTGAGGTCAAACCCGAAAAGATTTCATCATAAGTAATCAGTTGTGCAGTGTTTGACGTTGTGTAGGTTTTGGTAGAGTCGACTGTAATTACACTGCCAGTGCTAAAGGTTGTTGTCCCATCACTCACCGATCCACTCACAACTTTGAATTTTCTATCGGTTGCGGCACTATTCACTTCTGTAACAGCTTGAATTGGCTTGATGCGGCCCGTACCGGTAAGCGCCGATCCATCAGAGGTAAAGATTGTTCCCACCGCTGCGCCTGCTAGGCTATCGCCGGCATCCGCAGTTGTAAAATCTGTGGTTCCCATCGCTGTGATGTAATAGGCATCGCCGCTTGTCAAAGTTGACGAAGCCTGGGTAGATCCTGCAACCCCATCATCATGTTTGTAGGAATGCGTTGACGCAGAGGTTTCCCGCAGCACTATTTTCTTGTTGTTGTAGCTGTTCACTGCGCCGTTCGGTTTAAGGTTTTCACCTTCGAAGAACGCCTCAACATCGGTAGATTTATCACTTAGGATATATGCTTCGGAAAAAGTGTTGCCAGATGTTGCTGCGCCCGCTCCATGCGTTAGCGTGAATGTTGCATCTGGGAAGCCTTCACCGGTGGTGTTGATCTTAATCTGATTATTGGTACTATCGACCTCCAAAATGGTCATTTCCCGACCGTTTATGATGTCGTTTTGATTGTCAAAATTACCAGCCAAACGAACCACTTCGCCTTGCGAGTATTTCGAAAGATCACTTGCATCAATATCAATGGTCAAAACATTGTTTGGCGCGTCATAAGAAATTGTTTTTCCTGAAGGCACCGCAACTTTGTTGTCATAAACGTCCAGCGTTGGCACTTTATCATAGTAGGAATACGCAAGGTGACGCTTAACGCTGCCCGAAGCTTCGGTTGCATAATCAAACGAAATAATGTCGGTTTCCGCATAGATTGACGACATTTGACCACCACTTGAGCGGGTAAATAGGTTGGCTTCGACCCCAAGCGCATTGCCATCTGTGATGACATAGTCGTTCATTGTATCAATGATCCGTGCTTGGGCATGGGATAAAAACTCTTCACGGGTAAAATCGGGCGATGAGCCTGTGACATCAATGCCCACTTGGGTCGTCACATAAGAGGATTGCAGCAAATCTACCGAAACCGGTGTTGATAAACCACTTAAAGTACCATCGGCCGTGTTAAGTGAATAAAAGTCTATGGTCAGAGTATCGTCCACATTCGAGCGGACCTGAAGCTTGTTATCATCACCATAAGCATCATTAATGGCGCGTTGTACTTCAGAGGCCAGCTGCGTCGCATTGTAGAACCCGGGCCGCAAATCGATGCTGACCGGAACGTCGCCGTCATCCACATTGACCAGCAAAAAGTCCTTGCCCCAGAAAATCGAGCTGTCGGAATTGCCCGCTTCACGGGTGGCATAAAACATCATCGGATCATTGGTAATTTGGATCAGCTTGTTGCCTTCTTCGCCGAAGTCGAAGCTACTTTGAGACCCGGTGAGTTTCGCAGGCTGCGATGGAATGGTCTGGTTCAGATCATCCTTGCGGTAGAGCGCGGCGCCTTTTCCTTCCGAGAAGTAGTTATCGTCAGGGATGTTGGCAACCGTTGTTTCATTGCCGAAGCGGTCGATATAAATCTGCTCGCCGTTGTCGTTAACAGAGGCCACAAGATCAGGATTAATGATGGTTTCATCAATCACCAGACGGGTGTCATATTTGTTGGTGGGATCTTCTGCGGTCGCGGCCTGAGTTTTGATGAAATAAACCGTCGCAATGGTCGGGTTACCAAGGTCATCAAAGATCGTCAGCGAGGTTGAGTTTGTGAAAGATTCAGGATCGCTAGTGCTAAATTGATAGCCGTCGGCAAACTTTGGATGATCCGTAATCACTGGCGCATCCGCAGGAAGGTTGATCGCAAGGTCAATATTACTTGTCGCTTTAGGATCACCAGATGTCACCGGCAATTGCAATGGCACCGCGTCGTTGATGGTTTTCGATGTCACAGAACCATCTTCGTTCACGGGGTAGGTGAGCAAGAACTGACCCGTTGAATCAACCACGTTCCGGTTGTTATCAACGTTAAAAGAACCGTTTCGGGTGTAGACCACCTGGCTCGACGTCAACGAAGGTTTCAAAGCAAAAAAGCCCTGCCCTGAAATCGCAAGGTCGAGCGCATTCAGGGAGGCGGCGATGTTACCTTGGGTAAACTGCTGCTTAACACCTTTCAGGATCGAACCCGAACCAATCGATGAAGATGAGTTCTGCAATGGCGAGGTGGCGAAGATGTCACCAAATTCAGCCCGGCTTCGCTTAAACCCGGTGGTTCCAACGTTGGCAATGTTGTTTGACGTGGCCGCAATATCAGCCTGCGATCCATTCAACCCTGTAAGAGCGGTATAAAACGACATCTACTTAACTCCCGTTAATTCTTAGCATTCAATTACATACGGAACCGAAGGACGCTTGACGCGTCGACGGTTTGTTCATTTTCCAACTCAAGGCTGGTTGAGCCGGTATCTTTGTTCAGTGCTGCGCCAACCACTTTCGAGAACAGGCTTGGCTGAAGATTTTCGAGCCCTTCTCCGTGATTAACCATAACTTCAACTCGAATTTGTTTGCTTCCATCGCGGTAGGCAGCGGGCAAATCACGCCATTCAAAGCCGATTAACCCAGTGGCCTGCGGGCCCATATTTTTGGCTTTCAGCAATTCGCCGCTTTGGGCGTCAACAAAGTTAACCCGGGTATCAATGGCGGTTTTGTCCAATTCAAAAACCCCGTGTAGTTCCCCGTTACGGTCTGCAACCGTCACATCGCCCGGCACCAGAACCGAATTGCCCATGATGTTGGAAATCGAAGCAACGCGGAACTGTTTCAACTCATCAGCCATGGCCTTCATCGAATTGGCCATATCGGTGATGCCTGTCACCGTTGAAAACTGCGCCATTTGCGCGATGAAGTCGCCGTTATCCATTGGCTCCATCGGATCTTGGTTCTGAAGTTGGGCGGTCATCAATGTCAGGAACTCTTCCTGGCCTAGTGTATCGCGCGAATTGTTCTTCACTTCTTCGGCGCTTTTAATCCCAAGCTTATCGAGCAGGTCTCTTTGGGCCTGAGCCCCCATGCTGTTATTAATGTCCATCACTTATACTCCAGCTCATTTGCCCATGTTCATGGTGCGCATCATCAGTGCGCGAACGGTTGACAGGACTTCTAGGTTGTTTTGGTACTGACGACTGGCCTCAAGCATTTCGACCATTTCTTCGTCCGAATTTACGGGGGCTTTATAAACAAAACCGTTGGCATCCGCATTGGGATGGCCTGGTTCGTAGACTTTTTCAGGTTCCCGGTTCAAAGCGACTATTGTTTCTGCATCCACAGAGGCCACGCCCATTTTCTCATAGTTTTCACCAAATACGGTTTTGAATACCGGGCGGATCGGCTTATAGGCTTCTTCGGCGCTGGAGGCTTTGCTTTCCATATTCGCGATGTTGGAGGCGATGGTATTCAATCGCACCATCTGGGCGCCCATCGAGCGCCCGACCACATCAAAGATATTCTTAACACCGGTCATTATTCACCTCGGATCGCTGACATAAGGCCGCTAATACGGGAGTTCAGAAAATTCAGGGAGGACACATACCGCAGAGAATTTTCTGAAAACTCCATCTGCTCGACAGACAACTCAACTGTGTTTCCGTCCAATGAGGGATTCATGGATTGGCGGAATTGCAACTTGCCACTGGTGCCCGCACCGGCAAAAGCAATATGGCGCTGGCTTGAATTTCTAAGATTACCTTCGCCTTCTTTGGCCTTAAGAATTTGCTCAAAATTAATATCCCGCGCCTTATAATTTGGCGTTGCCGCATTCGCGATATTAGAGCCAATAATGTTATTTCTCCGCTCTCTTAAGTTAAGAGCAGTGGCGCTAAAACCAAGATATTCCTTGAGAACTTGCATCGTCTACTATAGGTTCCTGTTAAGTTTTTATTCTCAAGGTAGCTTGCAAGTATTGTGCCAAAACCAAGAGGTTGCAGATGGCTAAAGCACGAAAATCGAATAAAAAGACAAAATCGAAACCCAAAAGTGCCGATGCTAAAGCTCCTGTAAGAGCTTTAAGTCAGGTTGTTATTGAGAAACTTCACTCTCAACCATTGGGAAAATCACTTTCGGCGTTGGACAGCATTTATCAGGAGTTGGATGATGTTGCAGACCGGCTAGAAATTCTGATTTGCCGGATTGAAATTCTTCGAAAGCGTACCTCGGCACTCAAACGCGGTGATTTCACAACCTTGGATACGGTTTTAAGCGGCATTGGTGATCTGCGCAAACTGGCAGATGCCGTTGCTGCGGTTGAGGGCGACGGTGCTAAAGCGGGTGACACTGAAGCCCCATCCGATGCAGAGGCAAAATGGATAGAGCTTACGTTGCTCATAGAAACTGAAATAAACAATGTAAAGCTTTCTGAAGGAACAGTCGTGTCAGTAGAAGAGCAATCTGCAAATCGGCTGGTAGAAGACGGGTGTGCGTCTTTCAACGAAGAAGAACAGGCAAAAGATGAGGCAAAGGGCGATGCAAATGACAAGAAAACCGAGGAAACAGTTGAGTAAACGCAACTGAGCAATGAACAGTCTTGTAAAACTTACCTTGGTCTTTGGATTTTTCGGGCTGCTGGTTTTTGCTGTGGTTTCATCAAATGTGCTTCAACGCTACAGCTACGATATCTACACCTGTAAGAATGCCACCTTGCCAAGCATAGAACTTCGGTTCAATGAAATCAAAACTGGACAGATGGTCGACTTTAAGCAGGCCAATGGTATGAAAACCCTGCGTATCACCGAAAATCTGGATGGCATTGTTTCACTTGACGCCGACAATCTTAGCTTGAAACTGGATCGCAATACCAACCGACTCTATCAGGAAATAAATGATCTGTTGACAATTTTTAGGTGTGAAAGTGAAAGTTTCACCATGTAAACTAAACAAACGGACCAATTTTCCGTAAAGTTTGTGACGTAAAGAGGATATGTCAGTGGCGGATTCCGGCAACAACATCATTTCCAAGGTCAACCAGTCTGGCAGTGGGATAGACCTGTCGTCTTTGGTGACCACTTTGGTCGAGGCCGAAACCTCGCCTTTGCAATCCGCCCTGACCAAAAAAGTCGAAGCCACCAACCTCTCGATTTCCTCTTTTGGGCAGCTCAGCTCAAAAATGATTGATCTGTCGACCAATTTAACCACGCTTGAAAATACCAATGCGCGGACAACGGCCAGTTCAGGAACCGCCGTGAGCCTGACCGTTACCGACGAAACCAAATCACAGGATATCAATGCCAATATCGTGGTCAGTGCGTTGGCTGAGGGCCAAGTTGTCACCTATGATCTTACCCACGCCAATTTGCTCAACGCCTCAAGCGTCACAGCCGCCAGCACAATTGACCAAGGCACGCTGACCTTTAGCAAAGGCGGGACCAACACAACGATCACCATCAATTCGACCAACAACACTGTTCAGGGGTTGGTGGACGCGATCAATGCCATCTCAGGCGTACAGGCCAATTTGGTCGACGCCAGCGGCAGTGGTGGTTTGGCGCTGGTCATCAAGTCAGATACGGGCACCGCCAATGCGTTCACTATGACCAGCACTGACACACTAACGGAATTTAACACCGGATCCCCCGCTGCAAGCAGTACCAGCGCGCAAGTCACGCTCAGTGTTGCGGCTGCCGATGCAAGCTTCACTGTCGACGGGCTTGCTGTCACGCGCTCGACCAATTCGCTTAATGATGTGTTTGATGGTTATCAACTGGATTTGAACGCCGTAAACTCAAGCGCAACCAATGTCAGCTCAACCATTGCTGCCACCGATGCACGTGATCGCATGCAATCGTTTATCGACCACATAAATTCGGTCAAAACTTACCTGACAACAGAAACAAAACGGGGACTCGATGGCGCCCCTAACGGTAGTTTGGTAGGGGATATAACGGCACAAGCCATTTTGCGTGAAATATCGGGGCTGACCACAGATCCTATTGCAGGGTATGGCGCGTCATCGGTTTATCTTGCAAGCCTCGGCGTTAAAACCGAGCGCGATGGAACTTTGAAACTGGATACAACCAAGTTTGATTCTGCTATCGCGGCAGACCCAGGGCTAGCAGATATCGTATTTTCCTCAAAATACTCGACCACAAGTCCGAATACCACCGTTACTGGCTCGACAAGTTACCCACCTAAGGCTGGGTCCTATAGTTTTGTCTACTCAAGTGGAAATACTGCCACAATAAATGGCGAAACTGTCACCAAGGTCGATAATTCAAATGGTCAGAAAGTATTTACAGCTGCAAACGGTGATGCCGATAATATTTCTGTAACACTCTTGACTGACACAGCCACCAACGCCACTGTCCGCTATGGTCAAAGCGTGATCGACCGCTTGCAGGCTTATATCACCAACATCACTTCCTCTTCTGGTTCTATTAAAACCCGCACAACCTCTTTGAACGAAGAGCTAAGCGCTTTTGCGGACGAGCAAACTGATCTGGACAACAAAATTGAGAGCCTGACAAGTACTTACAACACCAAATTTGGATCGATGGAAGCGCTGGTCACTCAGTTGAATAAAACCGGTGAGTATTTAACGTCGATGATGGACGCCTGGAACAAGAAAGACTAGGCACCCGCCGAAAACAAATTCCTAAAATTTGGCACCTTATCGGAAAGGCATTCGTTAAAGCTAGATCATCTGTGGGAAATTTTTTTGCCACAGCAACTCACTTCAGATATTGCAATATGTCAAACAAGGTGTAACGATTTTCGCCATGTCTTGGCTGGCGTGCATCGGCCATCACATCACTTAAAAAAACAGGACCACCACTTTTACCAGAGAGGGGACACCAGATGCGAACAAGAGCCGCAGTAGCACTCGAAGCAGGCAAGCCATTGGAAGTGATGGAGGTCGAACTTGAAGGGCCCCGCGCAGGCGAAGTTTTGATTGAAGTCAAGGCCACTGGATTGTGCCATACTGATGAATTTACCCGATCCGGTGATGACCCAGAGGGTATTTTCCCCGCCATCCTTGGGCATGAAGGCGCGGGTGTTGTGATCGAGGTTGGCGAGGGCGTCACCAGCCTTGAAGTGGGCGATCATGTGATCCCGCTTTATACGCCAGAATGCCGTGAATGCGAATACTGCCTGAACCCGAAAACCAACCTGTGCCAGTCGATCCGCTCGACTCAAGGCCAAGGACTTTTGCCCGATGGCTCCACCCGGTTTTCAATGCTCGATGGCACCCCCATCCATCACTATATGGGGTGCTCAACCTTTGCCAATCACACGGTGGTTCCGGAAATTGCACTTGCCAAAGTGCGCAAAGACGCGCCGTTTGACAAGATTTGCTATATTGGCTGCGGCGTGACAACAGGCATCGGCGCAGTGATCAATACCGCCAAGGTCGAGATCGGCAGCCGGGCAATTGTTTTTGGGCTGGGCGGCATTGGTCTCAATGTGATCCAAGGCTTGCGATTGGCCGGGGCTGACCAAATTGTCGGTGTGGATTTAAACGAGGGCAAAACCGACATGGCGCGGCATTTCGGGATGACCGATTTTGTCAATCCTGAAAAAATTGAGGGTGACTTGGTGGCCCATCTTGTCGAACTGACCGGCGGTGGGGCCGATTATACTTTTGATGCAACGGGAAATGTCAATGTCATGCGCGCAGCGCTTGAATCGGCCCATAAAGGCTGGGGCGAAAGTATCATTATTGGTGTGGCACCTGCAGGCGCCGAAATCAGCACCAGGCCGTTTCAGCTTGTGACCGGAAGGGTCTGGCGCGGTACGGCCTTTGGCGGCGCTTCGGGTCGTACGGATGTGCCAAAAATTGTCGATTGGTACATGGATGGAAAAATCGAAATCGATCCGATGATCACCCATAAATTAACGCTTGATCAAATCAACCACGGTTTTGACCTCATGCATGAGGGCAAATCAATTCGCGCAGTCGTCGAGTTTTAGTCATGCCAAGGCTTAACCCAGAAGTGCACAGCTACTTTGATGAGGCCACCAATGCTGCCTGCTATATCGTCAAAGATCCGACCTCGGCAGCCTGCGCGGTGATCGATTCCATTTGGGATTTTGACATGGCCTCGGGGCGCACCTATACTGCGCATGCGGATATGCTGATTGATGAAATTACCAAAAATGGCTGGACACTTGAATGGGTCATTGAAACCCATGTCCATGCAGATCACTTGTCTGCTGCGCCCTACCTTGTTCAGCAAATAGGCGGTAAAATCGCCATTGGATCCAATATCGACACCGTACAAAAAGTTTTTGGCAAAGTGTTCAACGCCGGCACGGAATTTTAAATGGATGGCAGCCAGTTTGACAGGCTTTTTGACGATGGTGTCCATTTTAAAATCGGCAATATGGATGTCGAGGTGATGCACACACCGGGCCATACACCGGCCTGTGTTACCTATGTGATGGGCAATAGCGCCTTCATCGGCGATACTTTGTTCATGCCAGATTTTGGTACCGCGCGCGCCGATTTTCCCGGCGGTTCTGCAACAGATTTATATCATTCAATTCAAAAAATTCTGGCGCTGCCGGATGAGACAACCTTGTATCTTTGTCATGACTATAAAGCCCCCGGGCGCGATGAATTTTGCTGGCAGACCACTGTTGCAGAGCAAAAAGCCAGCAATGTGCATGTGGGCGGGGGCAAAACGGAAGAAGAGTTTGTGTCCTTTAAGACCGCACGTGATGCCCAACTGTCGATGCCAAAACTGATCATTCCTTCGATCCAAGTCAATATGCGGGCCGGGCAATTGCCGCCTGCGGAAGAGGATGGCGAAGTTTACCTTAAAGTGCCGATCAATAGGTTATAGAGTATTCGCCCAGCTTCGGCGCTGGCGCGCGTGCTTTGGCAGGCGGCAACTTTTGCATTTTGCATATTGAACCTGACGCCAAAACACTTACATCTCAAACGACTTACGACCGCTCTTAGAAAAGGGACCTACTCATGACTGTTCAGACAAGAGAATTCGAAGCAGATACCGGTAAAATTCTAAATATCGTGATCAATTCTCTGTATTCAAACAAGGAAATTTTTCTGCGCGAATTGCTTTCCAATGCGTCAGACGCCATCAACAAAAGACAGTATTTAGGACAGGTCGATGGTACATTGCTCAACAGCGGTGACAGTGGCATTGACATTAAAATAAACAAAAAGGCCAAAACTTTAGAAATTAGCGATACCGGCATTGGCCTAGATGACACTGATCTGGCCGAAGCTTTGGGAACCATTGCCCGCTCTGGCACCAAAGCCTTTATCGAACGCCTTGAAGAAGCCAAAGACAAAAAGGATGAAAATCTAAATTTGATCGGCCAATTCGGTGTTGGATTTTACTCATCCTTCATGGTGGCAGACAAGGTTGACGTGATCAGCCGCAAGGCGGGAGCAGAGCAAAGTTTTCTTTGGTCCAGTGACGGCCAATCAGGCTATAGTATCTCGCCTGAAACCAGCCGTGAGACCGCAGGAACGACGGTGATCTTGCACCTGAAAAAAGATGCAAAAGAGTACATTGAAGACGCCCGTATTAAAACGCTCATTAAAAAATACTCGGACCATATACCCCATCCCATCACCCTGACTGGAACCGATGGTGAAAGCGCCGTGGTCAATTCAGCCGAAGCAATATGGACCAAAAGCCCCAAAGAGATCAGTGACGAAGACTATACACAGTTTTACCAATCCAACAGCGGTAACTTCGACACTCCGTTTATCACCATTCACAATAAATCCGAAGGCTCATTGGAATTCACCAACCTTCTGTTTATCCCCAATCAGGCGCCGTTTGATCTTTTTGAACCCGAGCGGAAAACCAAGTTGCAGCTTTACATCAACCGGGTTTTCATCACCAGTGATCTAGGTGATTTATTGCCCCAGTGGCTGCGCTTTGTGCGCGGGATCATTGATACACCCAGCCTTGATCTGAATGTCAGTCGGGAAATTTTGCAGCACAGCCCAACGCTGGCCAAGATCAAAAGAGCAATCACTAAAAAGGTGATGAGCGAGCTGGAAAAGAAACTCAAAAAAGACCCCGAAAGCTTCGACGCCTTCTGGCAAACCTTTGGCCGAGTTATAAAAGAAGGCCTCTATGAAGATCACGACAACCGTGATCGTCTGTTGAAAATCAGCCGGCTGTATTCACACAAGCAAGATAAATTTGTCACGCTGCAAGAATACGTGGATCAGATGGCTGAAAACCAAAAATCGATTTACTATTTGGCCTCGGAAAATCTAACTTCTGCCAAACGCAGCCCGCATCTTGAGGGCTTTGCGGAAAATGGCATAGATGTGCTGCTGCTGACCGACCCGATCGACGAATTTTGGGTCTCTATGGTGCCAAATTTTTCCGACAAACCGCTGACATCAATTTCACGGGAAAAAGTCGATCTGTCAGAGTTTTCTGAAAATGAGCAAACCCCAGAAAGCAAAGCGTCCGAAGAGAGCTATAGCGATTTGGTGCAAAAAACCAAAGATATCTTGGGCGAGGCTGTTTCAGATATAAGGATGTCCTCAACCCTTACCAGCAGCCCAGCGCGTTTGGTTGCCGGCGAAGGCGGCTTGGACTTCAATCTTGAGCGAATTTTAAAGGCACAAAACCCTGACTATCAGGGCACTGCGAAAGTGCTGGAATTGAACCCGTCACATCCTTTGATCGAAAAGATGAACGCCGCGCTGGAAACAAATGCGGATGCGGTCGCAGACACGGCCCAGATCTTGTTGCAGCAGGCACGGATACTGGATGGTGAGTTGCCCGATGATCCGGGTGAATTTGCCAAGCAAATGACAAATGTGATGCTGAACGCACTTTAACTAATGTGTAACGCGGGCCAGAAAAAGCACGCGGCCCGCGTTAAATACTTTAGATCGCTCTACCCTTGAATTTTCCAGCTGCCGTCCGCCATGCGGCAGGCAGTGCCGTACCCTTGCTGTTTGGTGCCACCGACCATAATTTCTTGGGTGTATTCCCGGCAAACCGTGGTTTCCGTGTAATAGGTCCGCGTGGCCGTGACGCTTCCGCTATTGCCACTGTCTGGGTTTGACCATGTCATGGCTTGGTTTGTCGGCGCTGTTTCCAGCGTTCTTTGATAGGTGGTGCGCATCATTTGGCGATCAAGCTTATCTAGCGATGCCCCGATATCTCCACCAATTATGGCCCCAGCCAGCAACCCGGCCATGGTAAACAGGGCTTGGTTGTCTGACCCCTGTGCGGCTTGGTTGGCCAATGTTCCGCCCACGACCGCGCCGCTAAAAACGCCAATGGTTTCTTTCGGACCGGCCTCACCGCTGCCTTCTGTAACAACGGTCTGACAGGCGGACAGGCCGAGCGTCAGGACCACTAATGCTGCAAAGTACTTCATAAACTGTCTCCCTTTGGGGAAAATATATATTTTAACTTCTTTGCGAACAAGACCATAGGGCCACAAAACCCTTTCAGCCAAAAAATTGTTTCGGGATAAATAACCAAGGATTGCCGAGCTGAAATCAACAGGCTTTTAGAAGTGCGATCTTCACAAAAGCGTGACGGCTCGTTGGCTGTTCACACTGTTTCAGTCACCACGATGTTTCGTGCACTGAATTCGGCCCTTAACGACGCGAGAACATTACGGCCGTTGACTGCAGAGCGCAGCGCGGCATTGATGTTCGCTTTTGCGGAACTGGATTCGGCAATTTTCAGCACCACGCGCTGGCTGTCATTACCATTGTAAACCACCTCTTTTTGACCGATTAGAGAGGTGCGGAGACCTAAAAAATGTTGACCATCAAGACTATGAAAATACATAAGACAAAACCTCTTAACTACGGCCTTACTCTAGCAATCCGTTTGAGTCGCGCAGAGTCTTGACGCTACGGATCACAAAATATTGGGGATCACTGTCTCTATATTGCAACATATGCCATTCTCACTGCCTTGATCGGTGAGGTAATGTGCAAAACCAATTTGTCAAACAAGCCTATCAAAGAAAAACTTGACGCTAAGATTCCGTGCGACAAGAATATTCAAAGCGCGCATTCTATTCTAGAGGACCGAGTACAGAATACTGCTCATAAATCAACAGTTTGACTACTTTGATTTTTTCAAAAGGTAGAGGTAAAGACAGGCCCCAAATATGAGAATTTCGGCAATCGTCAGAGTTCGAACAAGTTCCATATTCTTTTCCTTTTTTACTCTGGCGAGGCAAAGTGCGGCCTCGCCAGAGGAACTGAGCAATTTGGCATAACTTGGGGGAGATGGACCAAATTGCGGTCTGCTCTTCAGGTTCTGCCTCAACCTGCAGGTCCAAACCTACCTCCGCCATGTGCACATAGTTTGGCTAGATTGTGCAGATCAGTTGATAAGTTATGCAGAATTCGTGCACGGGTGCGAAAACCCTTTGTGGTCTGGATTTTACTGTGCCAACTGCTACTCTATTGGCAACCACGGGATCCAAACCATGCCGCATATTGTAATTGTCGATGATGAAGAAGACATCCTGTCCCCGCTGAAACAGATGTTGACCAGCGAAAGCCATCAGGTCGATGCGTTTTCTTCGGGGCGTCAGGCGCTGGATTATTTTCAAACCAAAACCGCAGATCTGGCGATATTTGATATTAAAATGCCCCAAATGGATGGCTATGAGCTGCTCAAATCCGTGCGGCAGTTGCATCCAAATATTCCGGTTATTTTCTTATCATCAAAAGCCGATGAACAGGATCAGATCATTGGTTTTACGCTTGGCGCGGATGATTATGTCACCAAGCCCTTTAGCAAACATCTTTTGTTATTTCGGGTGGCTGCCGTACTGCGCCGGCACGTTGCAACCGACAGCGGCAGCTCGCTTAAACCTGTTACCTGCGGGCCTCTTCGTATTGATGAAGACCGGCCTTTGGTTACGTGGAAAGAGGCACCGATTGATCTCACTGTAACCGAGTGCCTGCTGCTTTTGTCCTTGGCCCGCCGTCCCGGGTCGGTCAAAAACCGCCAGCAGCTAATGGATGCTGCCTACCAGGAAGCGATTTATGTCAGCGACCGAACCATCGACAGCCATATCCGCAATATTCGCCAGAAACTCAAAGCTTCAGACCCTAAATGCGACGTGATCTCAACGGTGCATGGGCTTGGCTATAAGCTCAAGATCTGACCATGTTGTTGCGCGGCATTCTATCCAAAATCATCGGTTTACTGCTGCTGTTTAACCTTGCACTTTGGAGCTTTATATTTTTCACAGAAGACACCGCCTATCTTGAGATTACCAATAAACGTGACCGGCTCTATGAACGTGCCGTGATGTACCGGAAACTGATCACCCCGCTTTTTGAAAATCAGTCACTTTCCGAGTTTGAGCGCAAATTGGCCATCGAAGGCTTGCTGCGCGACAGTGAATTGGCCGGCATTGGCAAAGTGGTGGTCAAACGGTTTTCGGACCTAAAATCGGCGGAAAGCTTTGAATATTTCAACGGTCAGAAACCGATCAAGCTAGTGCCGATTTCCGTGCAAGAGTTGGCACCCGAACCAGCAGCAGAGTTCGACGTGGCAAAAAACCGGTTTGATCCCTTTGAATACTTGTTCACCTTTTATAAAAACTTTGTCGATCTGCAATTGATCACGGATCCGATTGTCCCGATCAGGGCAAGGTTTTCGATGCAGTACCATCGCATTGATAGCGGCCAGGATGCCTATGAACTTAAATATCTTGCTCCGATTAAAATTGCGCGAAAAACGGTCGCCACACTTGAGGTTCGCGACAGTTATTTTCTGCGCGAAAGCTATATGGGTAAAAACAAATCCCGGCTGACCATATTGGCCGGCCTCTCGGCGCTCACTTTGGTGTTGGGCGTGTTCTTGGCCCTGTCGATCGCCTTTCCCATTCGCAGTCTTTCCAAACGGCTTAACCGCAAACTCAAAGCCGAAACAGTGTCTGAACAGTTAAACGATTTTCGGATCAAACGGTTCGAGCATCGGAAGGACGAAATTGGCTTTCTCTATCGTAATCTGGTGACACTAAATAGGCAATTGTCCAAACTGTTTTCCGATAAAGAGCGCTTTGCAGCCGATGTATCGCATGAACTGAAAAATCCACTAGCTGCAATCATTGCGCATGTTGAAAATGCCCGTACAGAAACGACAAATACAAAGCAATCTGCGAAAGGCTTTGAAGCCATCCACGATCAAGCAGTGCGGATGAACAAGCTTATTTCCGAAATATCTGAAGCCGCCATCGTCGACCATGATCTGGTGGCCACCAAACGCGAGAAATTCAATCTTTCTGAGCTGGTGCATGACCTGACCGGACATTTCAAAACCGAGGCCGAGCGCGAAGGCGTCAAACTGGTGGCTGATTTGCAGTCGAACGTTAAGTTAACGGGCCTTCCTGACCGTATTGCGCAGGTTGTTATCAATCTTGTGGAAAACGCAATTAGCTTTTCCAAGCCAAATGGTGAGGTCTATGTAGAGCTGAAAAAATCTTGGCGCCGGGGCATTTCGATCTCTGTTTCCGATACGGGCCCCGGTGTGCCAGACGATTTGCACGATAAAATATTTGGCCGGTTTTTTAGCGCCCGAAGTGGGGCGGCTGAAAAACCAAATAGCTCCGGCTTGGGACTTTATATTTGCAAGCAAGTGATTGAATCCCATGGCGGCAGCATCACGCAGGCTAATGGATCACCATTACCCGGCGCAACTTTTACAGTCCGTTTTTAGCAGCCTGAGCAAACTACCGGAATGCAAACAGAAATTAATTCGTGAGAACCGTCCATTATGCCGCTGTGTTCCACTGCCAGCCAAGCGCGTCAAACACCGCGCGGTAGTGCCCCGCAAGCGCCTTTAGATCAGGCCCTGTCAAAGCATCTTGTTGTGACCATGCCTTGGTGGCAAGACCTAATATCCGTGGGGCCAACATAGGTTCAATCTGATGATCTTGCTGCGTAAACTCGCCCCAGAAAGCGCCTTGAACACCGACCACCTTATCCGCAATGTCCTGTGCGCCCGCCGGCACCGGATCCCAGTTGATGGTCTCTTCCAGCGCGACGATCGCGGCCCAGCTTGCCCCCCAATCCGCCGGATCTGAAGTATGTGCCATATCAAAATATAAATTCTGAGCTGGACACATGACCACGTCATAGCCCGCACGTGCGGC
>CABZJG010000006.1 GCA_902525995.1 Paracoccaceae bacterium
GTTAAATCGTCCAAATTCTTTGAGCTTACATGGTTGGATTGGCCCGAATCATTAGATTCATTTCCTTCACTACCATCATTGCTATCAAAGGCATTTGCTATTGAACTTGACGCATTTCCAAAACCATTTTGAATTGAATTACCAACGCTGCTGAAAAAATCATTAAAGGCATTCCCCTCATCCCCTTCATTTCCCTCGTTGTTTTCATTCCCTTCATTGCCATTATTCCCCCAATTCCCGCTTGAAGAAGCAGAACCGCCACCACTAGACGATGAGCCACCTCCGCCTCCACCAAAGCTAAACATTGAATCAAGATCGAACATCTCTTCTGCGACAAATGAGTTTACAGTACTATTTTTCATTTTCTGGATCTCCTATTAAATTTGACTTTTATTCAGTATTGCTTGGTGTATTCGGGTGAGAATTTGATATCGACATCGAAGTTCGTGCTCAAATCCATTACATTCACACAAGCTTCCACAAGTGTTGAAGTGATGAATTTCCCACCCTCTTCAAATTCGCGTAAACACAACTGATTGCTTTCATTAGCTCTAAACTTATAGACCTCTGAAGACCCAATTCGAACATAGCGATCTTGTCGAGTATTGAACCTTGAACCCTCTATATCCATGACCGTTGAACAATTCGGCTTATATCTAAATTCTTCTTGCGATGCGACATATTGTAAAAGATGAATATATCGGTTCTCATATCTAACCTCATAATATTCGACCTCATCGCCATTATAGGCCAGTAAATCACCCCAAGCCGCTTCTTTGAGTGATGAAGGCGAACGGCGAGGAACATTTCCTCTTTCTCCAGAAGAAAAATAGCGTTCAACCGTATCCGCAATTTCGCATTGATCCGAAATAACTTTAGAAGAAAAAAGGCCATAACGATATTGGATAGGGTCATCTTTCGCACATCCAGATAGCGCTGTTGCGAGAGCGACAACAAATGCCGTCGATATACCAATTTTGCTCTGCTTAATCTTCATTTCTTCCTCCGGCCAATTTCGTAGCTTTGTTTGTGTTTTCCTTTTGTCTTCATGTTTTGGAAGATGTTGTCGTCTTCATCAAAGCCCGGTTGCATGTTCATTTGAACGGCTGTTACCTCAGCTGACAGAACCCGCAGGAGGCTTCGAGTATGATCTCTTTTATCACGGGTTTTGTTTAGCGCCTCAAGAGCTTTCGCTTCTTTCAAGTGGGCGCGCTTTTCTTCTTGGTGAAAGGCGCGCCAGTATTTGTTTTGATCCCTCACATTTCGCGCTCAGGCTCGGCCGATACAAGCTTGGCTTTTTCCATAGGCAGCTCAGGTTCAGGTGTGACGGTGTGTTCTTTTGCGATTTCTTCCAAGCGGCGCTGCTCTTCTTTTTGCGCCATCTCATGAGCTGCCCGGAGCATTGAACCTGGCAGGGCTGTGTCATAGATGCCTGCGACAACCTCTCGCGCGGCAGCAATGAGTTCTTGCGCGCCTTTATCTTTTGGCGCAAGAGCAGCAACCTGATTGCGTGTGCACATTATTTCTTGCGCCAATGCGCCAAAGCCTGTTGTGGTTTCTTTGATTGTAAGTAAGTGCGCTTCGTTGATATCCTTTACCCTGTTTTCCAGCGCCGTGAGCCTGTCCAGCACGTCTTGGAGCATGGCCACATTTGAAGAGGAAAGCTCGCGGTGCGAGTCCTCCGGCTCGATGTGTGTTGAAAATTTTTCAATGCAGTCTTGGAGAACGCTGTTTTTTGTTAAAAGCTCCGTAATTTTATCATCAAGAGATTGCGTTGGGGATTGGTCCAACCCGTCAATAAGCTCGTTCGCCACCGGGCCAAGTCGAACACGGGTGGCTTTTGTATTATTACTCAAAGTTCAATTCCTTTCTGTTTCTGGTTTTCGATTTGCTGAATGAGGCTGTCGATCTCGCGGGTATCGCGCAGAGCGTCGGCCTCTTTTTTGAGGTCTATTGACTGGATGGCCTCTTTGATGGTTTCGCCGGCTTTATCCTTACTGATTGCGCCAAGAAGCTCGTGGAGCTTTTCGCGTTGTGCGGGATCTTTAACAATCTCTTCGACGCTTTGGCGCATCACTTCCGCGCGCTCTTGTGGGTTTTTGGTCTCTTGGGCCTCAAGGGCACGTGCGAGGTTTTTCACAAGCGCCTCTTTAACGCCGGCATCTTCAGCGGTTGTTAAGAAGTCTCTCATGGCGCTGCTTGGATCATCTGCTCGGGTTACGCCTAGCAGGGCAGGGGCCGCGCCTGGCGCGCCCGGGGTTTGTTCAAAGCCCGGCAGCTTTGGAGCGCTCTCGTGGGCGCTCTGCATATCCTGCGATATGGCAAGAAACGCCCCGCGCATTTTAGGGGAGTTTTGAAACGCATGGACAGCGGTTTCCATCTCAACGCGCGTATTGGCGGTTTGCATTTTTAGCCTTGTGTCAAGCACGGCGGTCAGCGCATTGAGTTGCTCGCCCGTATTGCCCGCAATCTTATCGATGAGTTTTTCAGGATCGTTTGTGATGAGCGTAGCTTTTTCTTTGGCGCGCGAGATGTCCACATAAAAGGCTTTTAACGTGGCCAGTGGGGATCTGTAGTTCATCACGGCTATGATGTTTTCGGCCGTTTCGCCCTGAATACCGTGCGCAGTGGACGCATAGGTATGATCAAGGCCTCGGCCGCCAAGGGAGCTACGCTCAATTGTAATCTCTTTTATATCGTCTTTTGCCGCCTCAAGCTGCAACGTCACGCTGTCTTTTGTCACCCGGCTGACAGTGCCCACCATTCCGGTATGCACGCCTTGGGCCTTATCCATGATCCGTGTGGTGAGCCGCTCGCCAATTGAGATATTGCGCTCTGCGGTTTCATAGCCAACCAGCGATTGGGTTGCGCGCGATGCTTGGGACAGGCGCATGGCAAAGCGGGTAGATGTGCCGTGCTGGCGCAGTGTTAAGGTGTTATCGGGAAGATTGATGTCTTCAACTGTGTAAAGAGCATCCTTGATCAAGCCGGCGGTTTTAAAACTTTGAAGCGGCGAGACAATATCGCCTTTCTGATAACTTTGCGCATCCCCCTTTTCTGCTGGCGTGAAATTTAACGGATCAAGCCCTGCAATTTTGTGGTCTTCGATGGCAATGCGGCCCTGCGCTTGCAGCTCGCCGCGGATCGTCTGGTTGATCTCGCGCCGGTCCTCATTCGTCAGTGTGATCAACCGTGTATCCGCGCGCTCTTGCTCGGAAAGATTAATCCATACCTGCGCGGCCCGTGCGGCCGGTTGTTTATCCCCGATAAGATTTTGCCCGATTTTGGCAAAAGCATCCCTGACCTCGCCGCCAATAGTGGCATAAACAGCATCCCGCAGCTCTTCATTTCTCTGGCGAATGACATCATCCATAACAGCGGTCGGCATTTTGTTGATCTGCATCAGATCAAAAGGCGTACCCGCGCTGACAGAATCGAGCTGCTTGACATCGCCCACCAGCACAAGTTTGGCAGCGCCTGTGCGCTCCCCATAATCAAGAAGGGTCATCATATCCTTCGTGTTGATCATGGAGGCTTCATCAACGATCAAAATGGTATTACGGTTATCTATTTTTTCTGGATGATTGCGTTCTTGGGTGGTCTTGGATTGCAAGGTTCTAGCGCCGGGCAGAGATTTTTCCAGCTCGGACACTGCCTTGTGGGACGGCCCATAGACTGCAACCTCATAGCCGTTTTTTTCTGCGTACTGTTGCAGCTTTTCCAAGGCATATGTTTTACCGGTCCCCGCATAGCCCTGAATACCGACAATACGGTGGGTTTGTGACAGTCCCAGGCGTACAGCCGCCTTCTGGCCGGCGCTTAGATTGGTCTGCGCAAGAGAGCGATCCAAGACATCTTTTCCCGAGCGCACATAATTGCCCTCGGTTTTTGAGTTCAGCTTAATAGCGGGTTTATCGTTGCTGTCTTTCAGGGTGCTGACAATTCTGCGCTCCAGAGCCAACCCATCGCTGTCAGTCAGCAAGCGGCCAGACGGATGAGCCAGATAAAGGCGCTTTGAGGCTGTGAGGTTTTGAACTTCCCTTTCAAGGAGTGGGTAATTCATTTCCGAGCGGCCAAAGCGCATTGCAGCTTCTAGCAGATCTGCTCTTTTATAGACCGCAGAGCGGTCTGACAGGTGCAAGATCGCGCTTTCTATTGCAGCGCGTGCATGGGATTGCATCTTATAATCCGGCGCTGCGCTGCCGTCATGGGCTGCTGTTTGCATCTTATCATCGGGTGAATGACGATCCTGGTACGCCTCTTTTTGGGGCGTTCGGGCAGAGGCGGTTGCCTCAAAATAACTGGCGATGTCTTTTTCTGACACGCCGTAGCTTTTTGCCTCTTCGCGCCAGGCACTATATAGCGCGCCGCGATCAATCCCTTCTTGCTTTGCCGCGCGTGTTTTCAGGGCGGCGATTTGCTGGGTGGCGGCATGATCTTCAAGGCCGTTCTTTTCTTTGAACGCCTCTATTGCCGCACGGCGCTTGGAAAAGCCTTCGGCGATGTGTTCCGAAATACCTTCAATATTCACTTCACCGTATCTGCCACGATTTGTGGCAATGCCAGCGGCATTGACTTCGCGCTCAAATGCGTTGCGGTAAATTTCTGTAAGGAGCTTTTGGTTCTCAACAATAAGATCATTGTGTAGCGCCGTCCAATGTCCGTCTTTGCCTTGGGTCATATTGGCAATCACACAATGGGTATGCAGATGCGGATCCAGATCGCGCGATGTATCATGGCGAAACGATCTGCCAATCAGATCCACGCCCGTAATGGTTTGCATTTTACCATCCACTTGCACGCGGGTTTGGGCAAAGTTCTTCTCTACGATTGCCAGAGTTGTCGCAACGGCTTTGTCATGGGCCTCGATAATCCTTTTGTCGCCATAAACAAGCGCGGCAACAGAGGCTGTTTTGGACGCATTCAGCGTCAAATCCAAACCTGGGCGATGGCGGCGCTCCCCGCCCACCTCATGGCCCATGCGCTTTGCACCGTCCGGTGTATAGCCGTCCATGATCTGCTCGAATTTTTCCGAGTTCGTTTGCCCAGCTGCACCGGCGCTGCCGGCGTCACGGGCGCTGCGCTTTTCTCGATCCGTGCCTTCAAGTTGCGCGGCCTCTTCAAAGCGCTCTACGGTCTGCTCGGCCGATTGCTCGCCCGCTTGCCCGTCAAGGCCATAGCGCTCTGCGGCCTTGCCAAACCACTGCGCCGCTGCTTCCGCTTCGGCAGAGCCTGCCTCATAATAATTGTCGGTTTCGTAATATTTGCTGGCCACTGCGCCCGCAGAGACCGTTTTTAAACTCAGCATTACTCGCCCTTTCTATGCCAGCCAGTTCGTTATCGGTTTTTCTTTGTCTTTGAGCTGGCCGGGTTTGGTTTGCGCCCGGTTTTGAAGTGGCCGCCTTGTAGGACGGTCGATCTGTAGGGCCGGTTGGTCTAAAGACCTGTCTGTGCTGCCCTGATCTATCTGCACATCTTGCGGGGCGCGCTTGGGCGCTTTGGCCGCGCCATCTGGCCTTTGGGGATCCGATCTACGCTCGGCGGGATAGGGCAGAGGCCGTGCTGGCGCGCTCGTGCTGTTTACGGCCACTTCCAACGGCGGGGCCATGGAAATCTGGTCCGGCTCGTCGCCCTGCTGGCGGCATGTGGCAAAATGCGCCCACAGATATTCAA
Source organism: Paracoccaceae bacterium (assembly GCA_902525995.1). Lineage (GTDB taxonomy): Bacteria > Pseudomonadota > Alphaproteobacteria > Rhodobacterales > Rhodobacteraceae > CABZJG01. Next base: position 5,674 of record CABZJG010000006.1, read on the forward strand.
GATAGCTATCGGGCTGAAGGAGCGAAGCGGCCCGATCTTTATAGGCAGGGTATCGGGCCAGCCAGTCTTTAAATTCGCCTCGTTGCTTTTGTGCCGGCAAGCCCTCAAAGCGGGAGACAAACAGACCGCGCTCGCGGCGGGTTTTAATAATTTTGGTTAAATCAAATGTGCCTTTGCCAAAAAAATCACCGCTGTATTTGACAAAGGACGGCTGGGGATCGCGCCGCGCTGGCATAGGTTTAAACACAAGCAAGGCCGCCGGCGTATCATAGGCCATTTTGGCAAAGCATTTAAATTGCTCAAGCGTTTGAATTTGTCCTGCGGTAACAATCGGGCGCTGTGTGCGCTTTCTCGCAATGCTCACCCCGTCGCGGGTGACATTGGCCCCGAAGGACATATTTTCCATGGCTTCTTCAACATCTTCCTCACCCAAAGATTGAGAGGCGCGCTTTGCTGTGTCAAAGTCGGGCGTGTTAAATATAAAGCGGTTGTTGAGCGTGCCGGAGATGGTCTCGGCCCCATCACGGCCGTAAAGGTCCACCATCTGCGAATAGACCTGCCATCCCACCACAAAGGCACCGCCAAACTGGCGGATTTCCGCAAGGCTTTTGGGCAAAAAGGGCAGGCGGTTGAGGGTGGGGGCCTCATCCATAAAAAACCAAATTTTTGGATCACGCGAAGGCTCGCAGGTCATCAGCGCGGTGGCGGCCACTTCGAGCACAGTGGAGATGACATTGCGCGTGACCGCGCCATGCTCTGCATCGCCTGTTAAAAAGACAAATCCGGGGCCTTCTTGGTCTTTGACCCATGTGCGAATGGAAAACGGCTCGCCGTCATCGCGCAGAAATTCCAAAAAGCGCAGGGCGGTGATCATATTGGCGCGAATGGAGCCGGATGTTTTCCCCACATGCTCGCCAAAAAAATGTCCCCCCGGTGTTTTTGCAAGCAGCACTTCAAGCTCTTCATTGGGGATCGCCAGAATGGCCTCGCGCAGCATGGCGTTCGTCACCGCACTTCCATGCCTGTCAAAGAGCGTACGCGCGGCATATTCAAACACCAGCCGGGAGGCTTGCGCCCAAAACTTATCGTTGTTCGCGCCAGCGCTGTCCGGGATCATCACTTCGGCAATATGGGCAAATGCAGAGACATCAAAGGCCTCAAAAAAGGGCGACCAGCAATGTGCGCGCGCATCAAAGGGGTTAATGATAATATCGCGCTGCGGATTATAGTGATCTCGCACAAGCGTTCCCATGCGATCATAAATAATGGCGCGGCCACCATGCTCCTCAATGGTATTGAGCAGCTCATGCATGGCATTGGTTTTGCCGGTGCCGACGGTGCCAAAGAGCGCCGTTTGCGCCTCAACCGCATTGGGTGGAAAGGGAACCCCGCCAACGCTATAGCGCGGTGCTTTTTTATCTTTTGCGCCGGGAAACTCTTTGTGATAGCGCTTCCACTTGCGCAAGCTCCACTCTTTCAGCTGCTTTTGAGAAATCAGCTTTGCGCCGCGCACAAAGTTTTCTGATCGCATTTTTTTGCCCAAACGTAAAAACGCAAGCGCAAGCAAGACAAACACCGCGCCGGTTGGAATAAAGGCCCACCGTACAAAGCCTAAAATCATCCATGTATAGCTCGCATAGATATGCTGAAGCTGCGGGTCTTGATAAACTTCTATTGCAGGGCGGTTGATAAAATTGCCGGCCGCATCGCGGTGGCGCACATCGCGCATCTCGTCACCGCGCGAGATCACAAGATACTCCGACCAGCGCCACGAATAGGCTTGCCCAACCCCTTGCATATTGATCGGCGACAGATACAGCAGAACGCAAAACGCGATCACATAAGTTACAGCAGCGCCCCAAAGCCCATATCGGATCACCTGAATAAGCATCCGCGCCCAGTGCTGTGCGGTTTGTCCGCCGCGAATAAATCCTGCCGGGCGCATCAGGTCTTCGCCCCTTCAGCTTCGCACAGGCGTTTGAGGCGAGGCCAAACGGCCTCTGGTTCAAAACCGGCAGAGCGGCAGACGGCTTTGAACGGGCCGGTTGGATAAGCCCCCACCCATGCAATGGCTTTCTTGCGGTGTAGAGAGTCTTTAGGCTCGCAGGTAAGATCATGCAGCGCCATTGAAAGAACCGCGCACCATAGCGCGCGTTCAGCTTCGCAATGCTTTGGGCTTTTTATCATCATATTCACAGCGTGTCCCCCTTATGTGCCAAACGCCGGGGCAGTCGGCGGGCCTGCGGGTCAAGCGGATTAAAGATACTATATGGGTATCCGCTTGTGCTGGCCGCAGCGGCAATGGCCTCTTCTTTGCCATGGCGCTGCATGTAAAGCGCGTGCGGTTCATCTTGGTGCACATCTGTGAGAACCGCGAGCGGTGTGACGGTTTGTTTGGGTAAATCAAAGCGCAGCGATTTGATAAACGACCGGCTGTTTGTGGTTAAAAGATCGAGCAGCTCTGCCTCTTCGGCCGTCTCAAAGGGTATCCAATTTGCGCTCACCAGCATGGCCCCCATGTCCTTCAGCTCAGGATATCCGGCGTTGCGCATCCCGAAGGTGGCGATGGTCAGCACTTTGGCACCTTGGATCATAGCGGCGAGATCGAGATATCGGGTTGCCCGTTTCTCAAAGCGCTTCAGAAAATCGAGATTGCCAAAGAAGGCCAATCCCGGAGCGTGTTTGAAGGTGAACTTAGCACCGCGCGGTGTCTCTTCGTGGCTTTTGTATTCGGCCACAAGCAGCCCGAGTTTTTGCGGCCCTGTGGAGGGCACAGCGATGTCCATCAGCCTTTTGCGGTTTTGTGCAAAAATGGCGTCTTTTTGCTCTGCGCTCCACGCCTGAGGAATAAACAGACGATCTGCCAGATCGGTGCCTTTGACCTGCATGCCCTCTGAGGCCTCTAAAAGACGTTGGCGGACTAATCCCCACCACCTTTTATTGTGAAACCCCGGGTGCCATTGAACAAGGCCGGCCTCCAGCCAAAGATATTCCAGCAGTGCGGTGAAGCTCATCTTTGTGGGCTTTGAAATAATATCGCGCGCCTCAGCGCCATCGCCCGGTGTGGGCGCGGCGCGCGGGCCGGTAACAGATAGCGAGAAATTCACCGCAAGGGTCTTGGATGTTTTGTCTTTACCTATGCGCACGGCGCGCTCAAGCTGGCCCATGCCGCTGAGAAAGGTGGGCGCTGTGTAGCTTTCGCAGCTCACGGCATGGCTCGGGCCGGTGTCCGGCATGCGTTTGAGAATGTAAGCCCCGCCCACATATGCGACATACATTTGCGGCGCGGGGTTTTTGCACAGGCATTCGGGCCGGGTTTTTGCCTTCCAGGCCTCCGCGAGAAGCGCCTGTCCGGCGTCACTCTCTGGCTCAAAGGTGGTCTGAGCAATCCTGTACATTTTTTGTTGTCTCCTGACTTACGGGCAGCTTTTTTGCAATTTGGCGCGCTCAAGGGTGGTTGTGCGGGCGATGAGCGCATTGGCTTGGTTCCAGCTTTTCTCATCGGTTCCGCCGATAGAGGCGACATCGACAGCGGTGGTGGCGGCGGCGGTTGCATTTTTAATATTGTTGATTTCATCCACCGAGCCTGCGCCGGTCAGTGCATTGCCAGCCAATGCGCCAATACCGATTTGCAATGCGCCATCGAGAAGCCCTGCTTTGCGCTGGCGTGCTTTTTCGGCTTTGTTCAGCTCTTCAATGCGGGCGTAGAATCTGGTTAAATCGGCATCAAGTTCTTCGCAGGACTTTGCCAGATCCGCTTCGCTGACGGGCTGGTTTGCGCCGGCCAGAGACGACAGGCTTTGTGAGGCAAGCATAGCGCCATTGCCGCCGCCGCCGATACATCCTGACAGACCTGTTAGGAGCGTCATTGCAAGGGCAGCTGTGAGAGTGGGTTTTAAATATGTCATTGGTGTTTTTCCTATGATTGGGGTTGGTTTGGTGTGGTTGATGACGTGGCCAGAGCGCTTAGGGTTTGCGCATCTGACATGCCGCGTAAAATCTGGCTGCGCCCGACAAAGGCGGGCGTGCCGGAGATCTCAAGGCGGGCGGCCAGAGTGCGGTTTTGGGCGATCTGGTTTTGAATATCCGGCGCGCGCGCTGCACTGAGGATGATTTGGGCGGGCAGATCAAGCTCTTCCAGCGCAATGCGGATGGTGCGCTCGCTAAGCGGCGCTGTGAGGTGCATGAGGGTTTCGTGAAACAGATCGATGTGATCGGTAAAAGAGCGCTCGATCACAAGGGCGGCAGCGCCCGCCAGTGTCGAGCCTTCGCCTAATATGGGAAACTGGATGGTTTTAACGATCAGATCGGGTTCGTTGTCTTTGAGGGTTTGCACATGTTCAAAGGCAGCTTTGCAATAGCCGCAGGCATAATCGATAAATTCCACCAAGACCGGTTGATGCGGCTCTATTGCGCCAAAAAGCGTGTCGTAATGCTGATCGATCAGCGCCGCATCTGCGGCGCTTTTTTCGGCCATTTCCTGCGCCTGAAGCTTTTCAAACACCGCGAGAAGAATTTCGGGGTGATCGAGCAAGGTTTGGGCCACGTCTTGATCAAATTCGGACAGGGTATTTTGCGGCGCGTCGGCGCGCAGGGGCAGGGCGGCGAGCGCCGCCAGTGTTAAAACCGCTACAGTTCTTTTAAAAGACATTTTGACTTACCTTTGCATTGATATTTTGGAACAAACCGTGTACGCTGTGTGGAGTATGAGCAGAGATGATATGAAGATGACGCACCACAGAATTGAGCCCGTTTTGACCCGCACGCCCGGTGGCTATCGCCCCGCGCGCACCAGCGTTGCGAATGGCGCTGGTCAACCTTATGAAGCGCGCGCCCATGAGGCGGTTGACCGTGCGGTTTTGCCTGGCAGCGCCATGCGCAAATCTACGCCCAAAGCGGCAACGCGTGGTTTCAAACAGCGCGCTTTTGAGCGCACCCCTTATGTTATTCCGCAAGAGGATGTGGAGGCCGCAGCGGCGCATATTGCCCAGGCACGTGATGAAAGCCATATCGGCCAAAGTGGCGATGCGCCCAAGCGCAAAACCTATCTGTGCCGAGGCATCTTCGTGAGCTTCTTTGGCATTTTGGCCGTGGCTGCGCTTAGTGTTGGTGCTTTTGAAATTGCAGCAGTGTTCGCATTGCTCATGGCCTTCAGCACACGCATTGGCCCGGATATCCAAGCGTCCATATTTGAGAATAAAAATGGTTTTAACTATATGAGCCATGACTATGATACAACAAGCTCTCAATTTACGAATCCTCGATATAGCCTGCTTCCTCAGAACATTTTTCACCATAGCCGCTACTAACCCCCTCATGACGTTCCCCGCTGTTTTTGTCCGGTAAAGACGTGATTGCCGATGGTCGGTGCAAGATTGCTGTCGCGGGCGCTTGTCTCATCGGCAAACCAATCGGGGGGCGCGTTCCCGTCCATACCCTTTGGCGCATAGTAATGGGTCGCGCCGCTGGTGTTATCGATCATATGGCCTGACATGACTTGATCGACGCGGGCGCCAATTTCGCGATACTGCTCTGAGTTTGGATTAAGGCTTTGGCCAATAGAATTGCCGCCGTTTTCCGGATTATTCCATGCAGAAAACTGATTTGGCTGCATCACCACATCCCCTGCCGCGGCGGGGTAGCGCGTATCTTCCATACGGTTGCGAATGACATTGGCTACGGCAATCTGTCCTTCGGGGCTTTCGCCGCCCGCTTCGGCGGCAATTGTGCGGATCACCGCATCGCGGTCCGCGTCCGAAAGTGTGTAAGGCCGCTCTACGGGAATGTTTGTGAGTAGCTCCTCAGCGGATTTATTGTGTGTATCCCCGAAACCAAATGTATCCATGATGGACGCGCCTGTGGCGGTCATTTGCCCCCAGAGCGCTCCGCTTGGTCCCCACTCTTGCCTTGCTTCAACTGCATTTTGCCTTTGCCTCACGTCGCCCTGCACAGCGCTTGCGCCATCGGAAATTTCATTCCCAAAGGCGTTTTTCTGATCAGCCACCTGAAGGGCGATCTCCTCGCGAAGCCTATTTAATTCATCTCTGTTGAAAACGTCCTCTCCCATGTTGTTTGTGTTATGGCCCGGCGGCTGGTTAAACGTGCCTTTTAATTTGAAGTCTTGCTGCAATTCGACTGGCAGCCCGAGGGTTTTCAAGACATGCGGCAGGGTTTCGGCAATGGCGGCTTGCGAGGCTCTAATCTCGTCCACGCGGCGGGGGCTTAGCAGTTGAGAAATCTCCTCGCTTGTTTTGCCCATATCACTGCGCCAGTACTCGGCAAGCGCATCGGTGATTTGTATGCCATAGGAGGCGCCCCGTTGTTCTATGAGGCTTTGTGTGGCGCTGGCGCGCTCCAGCTCTGTTTGCGCCGTGCGCCATTCTTGTGCTTCGCGCGTGACATCCTCGAAAGTGAACCTGTTGCCATCACCAGCAGTGATTGTATCGGACCAGCCTTCTTGGGTGCTGGCACTGTCCACCGCACTGACCAGAACCGATGTGCTGTCCTGAAGAGATTTTCTCTCTTCGGCGGTTAGATTGCTTAGGAATTGCTCGGCAGATTGGCCGTTCAAGCGTAAATTCGCATCACCGCCAAGAGAGGCAGAGAGTTCACCCGGGCCAAATTTACCACCTGCTTTTGCTGCTGCGTTAAGCCCTAATCCCAATGACATGGCCGTTTCGCCTGTTACATTATTGCGCTCGGCCCAGTTTTGGACGTTACTCCAGCTTTCGCTGATTTCTTGCTGGCTGCGAAAGCTGGTGTCTGTGCTTTGGCCTTTTTGCGCAGAGGTGCTATCGGCCACTTGCGAGCCAATATCCTGATAATAGCTGGCCGCATTTGACACCCCAGAGGTAAAACTGCTCGCCTCGGAGCGCTCATTGGCCAGAGCGCGCTCTAGGTTTTGCTGACTCGATTGCATCATCGATTGGGTGATTTGGGGCGTAATAGCGGCATTTGAAACCGCCGTTCCTTTATCAATTGTGATAGATCCATCTGGATTGATAATTCGAAACGCACCGTTATCTAATCGTTCTGTACTGACCGTATGATCGTTGTACCATGCAGAGTTCAGTTTATTGGCAGCGAGATTATTCATGGACGTATTGCCCAGACCAATGGTGCCTGTTGCCGCTTCGCGTCCCGTTTCCATTGCAGCGCCTTGAGAGACCGCAAGCGTCGATGTGGCCAGACCCGCCATACGCCCGGCGCCAAACATAATAACAGTGGATAAAAAAGGTACTGACATCATCAGATACCCGGCAAGTGTTGCCACATCCCCCTCGACAGAGCGTACGCCGAGATGATTGGCGAAGGTTAAAATATACTCGTTTGTATTGGGGTCGCTAAAGCTGCCCATTTTTTCCTGATAAAGCCCATAGGAGCGTTTCAGGACCACCGCGTTGAGCAGTGCCGTGATCGGCCCCCAGCTTGCCAGCCACAAAAAGCCGGAAAAGTATCCCTTCACGATGGTCCAAGCCAGCGGCGTCATCATCATGAACACCGCGATTGGAAACATCGCATAATAGATACACTCAAAGACGATTTTGAAGATTGGCACCCACGTGAGCGCCCCTGCCCCGACGGCCGAATAGCTGGCAGATGTTTGAGCCTCGGCGCGCGCGGCTTGATAGGCGCTCATGGCAGCCGAATTGCCCGATTTGGCGAGCATGTGCTGAATAGAGGCATCGAGCCCGTTGATCAGTATGGCTTGCTGGATATGCGCTGTAGCAGAAGCCCCTGCCATATGGATTTGACGTTGAAAGGCCTCAATGGCGGCTTTATCGCGGTTTATCATATCGGTAATTGCCGCGCCCAGATTGGCGGTGACCGGCTCGTTGAATTTCACGCGCTTGGCAATGGCCGTTGCAATCTCCTGACCCAGCTTTGCTTTAAGCGTCGGCCAGCCGGTCTTGCAGGCTGTGAGCTTACGCGTCTCTACATCAAAATAGGCAAGCGAATTGGGCACATTGGCATCAATAAACGCCGTCATATTGCCGGTTCGGGTGAGCGCATCGGTTTCGAAATAGCCCAGATTATTGCCGGTGATCATGCAGCTTTCAAAAAAGTTGGTCAGGTTTTCCGACACTGTGCCCGTCACGGCGCTATAGCGCGTGCTTTTTGCAAGCAAGCTGGCGCCAAAAGAAATATCACCAGCTTTTTCATAGGCCAGATCGTCCGGCCCGCCCAGAAGATCTTCCATGCTTGCGGTCAAAGAGTAACTGGCTACAGTGGTGACAGAGGCAATCCAAGCTAAAAAGAACGGAACATTGTCAATCGTGCGCACATGAAACGCTGTGGGTTGCGCCGGATCTGTCAGGATGACGCGGGCTTTGGGGCCAAAGACCAATCCGTTGATCAGCACCAGTAATACCAGGTACCGTAAAATGCCGTCTTGCTTGCCAAAAATTAAAACCTGAAAGCTGAAATAAAGGAGCGATGCGGACAAAGCGACGGCAAGAACGTTTTGAAACGCTGCCGCAGATGTCAACACAGCGGCATAATTAAACACATCGTTCAGAAAATAGCTTCCGCCAATGGTGATGACCTCAAGTTCCACCCCTAATCTCCTTCAGATCCAAAGTTTGCGGAAAACCGCTGCTGCCCATGGGCTGCGAGCGTTTGCTCAGCAGCGGCCACGCGCTCGACATTTAAAACCGCTTGCTTGTAGCGCTCAAAATATTCTTCGCGCAGGCTTGTCACCACCGCTCTGCTTTCGCCCAGCCGGGCGGCGAACCCTTCTGCTTCCCCGCCGCTCACCACAACAGCGCTCGAGCCTTTGCGCACCTCGACAAGAGCCTCTTCGATATATTTGTACGTCAGATCAACGGCGACCATTTCGGCAATGGAGTTCATATCGTCCGCAGAGAATTGGTATTTGTAGCCCTTGGCCACCACCAGATGGCGATGGACGGGCAAAGAGGTTAGATTGATCAGGTCAACCACATCGGCCGGCAGGCTTGTGTCTGCGTCAATAGCATTGGAGAGCGCTTCCAGCCGATCCAGCGTCACTGCGTAAAGCCCCGCTTCGGGCGGTATCGTCCAAGTTGTTGTTGCCGGATTGAGGCACTTTGTTGTCTCATCGCAGCGGTAGACGCTATACTCGCCCCCCTCGATCATGGCCTTGGCGGTGGCCGGTGTTAGGGCGAGCGGCTCCAAAGTGCGGCGATCCGGGCCTTGAGTGTCATCTGCGCCCGCTTGCACAATGATCGTTCCGGCAAGGCTCATGAAGAGCTCTGCAATCTCGCGGTTGGCGGCTAAAAATGTGTTTTTCTGAATGGCGCGCCAGGCATAGTTAATATCCACCGGTATTTGCTCAGCCAGCGGGCCGGATGCGTTTGTCAATGTCTCGGTTGTTGAGCCGCCACCGCAGTCTAGCCGCCCTGCGATCCGGTCTGACCAATCCCCCTGAATATCTCCGATTGTTCGGCACAAGTGCTGGGAGGAATAATCCATCCGCGACAGACCATCGGCTAAAAGCATCTGGCCGGCCTCACAGCTGCTGATATTCATTTGGTTGACGCGCTGCGAAAGATCGCGCAGCCCGTCCATGATTTCTTTGGTGGCCGGACTTAAGCTTTCAAGGGCCAGCTCAAAGGCAAAGGACATCGCATTTTGCATGATCGCCCGGCTCATGGCGACGATATTTTCCGAATTAATAAAGGAAAATGCGCCGGCAAAAATATCAATGCCGCCGCAGCCTGCGCGTACGGAGGGCAGCTGCACCGAGGCCACGCCTGAAGAGCGGTTTTGCGTGCGCAAATAGAGCGATCCCATCGTGGCATATCCGGCCCGCTGGCCCTCAAAAGCGGTGGGTTTGGACAGGTTTGTACCCCCGCCCGTGCGGTCCCAGAAGTCTTCAAGATCACCGGCCACATCGGCCTGTGCTGCCGCGCTCCCAAAAAGCGCCATCACAGCTGCGAGAATAAAACCTTTACGGCTTGCGTGTTTCAATTGAGCATCTCCCCTTGTGCAAGCGCAGTAACCAGATAGACGCGCTGTAAAATTTGATCGGCTGTGACCAGCCCTGCGCCGATGCGCGTGACGCGCTCTGTGTCAAGTTCCACCACGGCCACAAAAGGCGCGCTGAGATCCGCAAGGCCCAAAGCCGTAAGTTGGCCTGTGTCGGTGACAAAATTCCCAAACGTGTCAAGCCCATGGCCATCAAGAGAAATCGGCAAAACTTTGACGCCATAATCGGCCTGCATCTTGGCCAGTATTTTGCCCTGCTCGGCGCACATGGAGCAGCCCTTTCCTTCAAAGCCGAATAAAATGCCGCTTGTCTTGGCCGCGTTTACAAAAGCCGCTTCCAGCTCGGCCTTGCGCTCCAGTTTATGGATGTAATTGCCTGCGCCGGTGATGGGCCATGTTGCGTTAAAATCAAGCTCGGGCTTTTGCATTAAGACCCTTTGCCAGACCTCGGCGAAGAGCGTCGCTTGCTGGCCCATAAACTTGCTAATCTGCATATAGGCGAGGATATTTTCGGGCGTGGGATCGAGCACGGCTTTATATTTGGCTTCGGTTTCCGCCGCGCGGAACGCGTCCATCTTTTCCGTGTACTGCATGGGTGTGTCGGCGGGAGTTTTCTTATGCGGTTGCGAGACCTGCGGCGAAGGAGGCTGCGCCGCCGGCGTTGGGTTTTGGATCTCTTCACTTTTTTCGGGGGCATTTTTAATCTCCGGATCGCAATAAAAATAATAGCCTGATGCTTCAGGGCGGCTGCAAAACTCGATGGCTTCGCCCAGAGCGCCGGTCGCGCAAAACGCGCCTAAAACTGCCGCGCCCCACGGGGCTGTAAATAGGGCTTTATCCAACATGCTTTCCCCTGACGGCCAACTCCACGAGCGCTTCAAGCTGGGAGCGATAAAAGGGCATATTTTTAAACCCGCTAATCTGCGCAATCACCGCGTCTGCGCGCGCGCTGTAAAGCAGCGTTGTGGGGTAATATTTGACGGTTTCCATAAGCGGATGGCCGCGCGCATCAAGATAGGTAGAAAAGGGCGAGATAGGCGTTTGATCCGCCGCTGCATAAACGCAGGAAATCTCGCGCTGCTCACAAAAAAGACTTAAAACAGGCGCGGCCGTTTTGCAGGCTCCGCACCAGCTCACACCCACCAAAATAAAGCCAATTTTACGCTCGCCCGCCTGTGCCCACAGGCTCGTGGGCGTCAGTGGTGCAAAAAGGGCACCTGCCAGAAAGTTGCGTCTATTAATCATTTCCATAAACCTTTTTGATTTCCTGTTGGCGCTGCATTTGCTCGCTCAAAACATCTTCGGCCAAAGTAGTTTCATCTGGCACGCTGGTCTGGGAGGCCACATCGACAAACAGCTCGGAAAAATCCATTGCGCTTGTGTCCATGGAATTGATCTGCGCAAGGCTCAGACCGGCGCAATCTGGCGTGTCTGCACTCCCAAAGGAGCTGCCCAATTGCGCGCGCCCCTGCTGCTGGAATATCCGGCCCAGCTTGCTGGGAAAGGCGCAATACTTATGAAAGCGGTTTGCACAAAACCCAAAGATACTCACAACACATTTCGACCCCACATAGATAACCGTGCCCGCCTGTTTGAGATCATAAAGCAGCTGTTCGCCCTCAGTGCACTCATGCAGTAATCCCAAAGCCCATCCACTGTCTTTGCAACAATTCGCGCCGGTGGTGCGCTGGCACGAACGCGCTGTGCCTTCAAAGACCCGGATGTCGGCCTCATCGTGACCTGACTGACCGGCCTCGGCAATATGGGCGGCCAGTTTGAGCGCCACGGCTGCATGTGCAAAGTTCTCGTCCGGCTCCTCTGGTGCGCCGACACAATTGTCACCCACGCACACATTTACCGGCACACATTCCGTGCTCTGTGCCCCGGCGGCGCTGCTGCATTCGTACCTGTACTCCGTGTTAAAACACTGCCCCTCATCTTCGGCCAAACATTGAGATTCTATAAGCGTGCAGCTGGGGTCGGCCTCAAGGGGGCCGCAATCACTGCCCATCTCATTTCCCTGCGCGCAGCTATAGCGCCGCTCGGCCTGCCACCATGCGCGATAAATATCTTTTTCGTTTATCCTTCTTGTTTCTGCCCCTTGAGGATAAACGGTATTTGCAAGCGTGCAGCGCTCATTGCCCGCAAGCGCGGTGCAGCCATCTTCAAATTGCTCGTTTACCTCGCCAAAGCGGGTGCTTTGCAAGCGCGCCGCACCAAACGCATATGGGGCGTTAAGACATTCATGTATTTGCTCATATTCAAGGCAATGACCGCTTTGATAACGCGCACATGTTTCGCTTTGCATTGTGCAGTTTGCGGAGCTTGCCAGCCCTGCGCACTCATCTGTCGGATTATCAACTGTACAGCTGCGCACCCCGCGTTGCTCGTCGCAGTAGCTTAGCGTAATGCCCCCGCTGCTATGGCTTGCAGTGCCTGTGCAGCCCCCTGCCCAGGTTACAGATGTGCACCCCGCCCAAGCGGTCTGCGCGCCAGATGAGATGAGCGCGGCACTCAAAATGATGAACCTGGTTAGTCGCATATGATCTCTTCTGTTTTGGAAAATTCATCACAACACGAGCTCGCCGTCAGGCTGTAATCTGCCCGTGAGTGACGACATGCCCCTGCCGAGCGGGTGGTGTCTTGCCAGCGGGCGGAGGTGTTTGGATCTGCGCTGGAAAATTCGGAAACGGTATAATGATGTGTGCATTTGTGCTGCCAACCATAACGCCACCTGTACCAGCCTTTTCTCCAAAATTTTCCTGTGAAGCGAAGGCCTCTCACGCGGTTGGTGTATCTCATGCGTATCTGATTATGTCCGGCAGAGCTGACAGAGGTGTTTCTGGCCACGCAGGCGGCATGATTTGTAGTCTTGCAAGCAAACCGAATGAATTTACGGCAGGTCTTGGGGGTGGATGCAGCGCTTCGGGTGCAGCTATAGGTATCGAAGCGATCAAAAGATATCTGCCGTTTGATCTGGCAGCTTAGTTGTTCATTGACCCGGCGGCGTTCACAAAACTTTTCTGTGGTTTTCCCCGCCGCCCCGCCGCTGGTCGTGCAGCTTCCCTGTTCAGTGCTGAATATATCGCCAGCAATGGTGCCTTTGTTAGTATGTGCATCATTGGCCGCCCCAAACAGATTGCCCTCAGGATCAAGTTTGACATCGGGCCGCAGTTTCCTGCTGTCCTCGGCGGCCTTGAGTGCATCCGCATCCGCACCATCACTTAACCGCAAGCTGTTAAGTTCGGTCTCAAAACTGGCGCTGTTGTAGCCTGTCTCCTTCGGGTTTGCTGTCTCAAAGGTCTCAACTGTGCTTTCGATGGTCTCTTGTGTGAAGAGCCCTGATACAGAGCCCACAGCCTGAACGGCAGCTTGCGCCTCCTCGTTCATGTTCTGTGCGCCTGCCATCGATGCGCAAAAGGCGACCCAGCCCAAAAAACCCGCTATGGATAAGGCGCGCGTCATTGAAGCCGCTCCTGCCTGCCCGCGCTGGTCAGAAGTTCCGCCGCCGCCGCACTGGCCACATCGCCCTTCTGTGCAATTGTGCGCAGCGCAAAAGGCAGCGTGACATTGCCCGAAAGACGATCATGGGCCGGGCTTTCATCTCCCACGCATCCCGATGTTGTGCACAGATCAAAGTCTTTGCCCACCCCGATAAATGTGGGCACCACGGCCACATCAAACCGGCGAAACACTGTGGGATCTATTAAAAAGCCCTGCGCGCTTTGCAGGTCGCCAAAAACACGCACCAGTGCCTTTTGCGTGTCCATGACCGAATTGTTCACAAAACCGCGAAACACCACGGGAACTTTAAGCTGCGCTGCATCGGCCAGAAGGGCGTTCAGCGAAGCCTCCGGCATGGAAAAGCTGGCCAGAGCAAAAATACGTGCGCCGCCAAACCGATCCAGATAGGCCTCTTTGCCTCTGCCCGTATCCCCTTGTGTGATCCCCAAAAGATCGCGCACGCGCGGATCGCTCAGCGCGCGCCGCCGCATGGTGTCGAAGTTAAGGTCTTGAAGGGCGCTATTATCCGGCGCGCGCGGGATGATGGCTTTTGCGCCGCCTGCGCCAAGGTCTTTGGCCGCATTTTGAGCGTCTTTGTAAAGACGCCATAGATCAATTTCGATATTTCCCGTGGAACCTTCCGCAAACCCCTTGAAATCTGCGCCAAACTCGCTAAAGTTGAGTGTGCTTGCTGTGGTGCAGTCACGCGTAGAACTTGGAATACAGGCATCCATTCCAACTTCACCCACTAAAAGCTGAGGGCTACAAGTGGCAACTACAGCAAGTGTAATCCCTATAACGCGCAGCAATTTCTTTTCCTCCAAATGGCCCATCCAAAGCTTTCACCGCCCAGGGGAAATTCGCGCTTTGCATCAATAAATTGTGTGGAAAACCCTGTTGCCGCTATGGGCCGTGTAATCTGCCACCTGTATTGATCAAGTGGTATGATGGGGGCTGATTGCGTCTGGCACTGCGCTGATGTTCCGCTGGTTTTGCGCGCCAGCAAATACCGGTGCATACGCGCCAATACCTTTGTGGCGGCTGTCTGGGACGATTGCACACCGCCATAGTGGCTCTTGACCTCGCCTGTGAGCGGATACATGCCGCCAGAGCATCCGTTGCACCAAAAGAGTTTGTTGATCGGAAGCCCACCATTGGAGCTGGCCACGCAGTTTGCAGCGCAGGCCGCCTCTGCAACAGGATTGGCAAATAAAATCGCTTCGGGATTGATCAGCATTGCCAGTTCGGGATGGTTCCACAGTGGATCAACCTCGGAAATATAAGCCACGTCAAACTGCGAAGATTGCAGGCAAAGGCCATCCGTGAGAACACCAAGCCACCCAATTAAAGGATAGTTGTAATAGTGAACATGGTATTTGCTGCCCGATGTTTGCGCGCCGGTGTTGTTGTCAGAGGCCATCCCGAGATTGAAAAGGCCAAAATCAATGTTGAACCCCAAGTTCACAAAACATCCCGGCTCATTGGCCACATCCACAAGACGCGCCGGCTCCCACAGACCGATAGATAATCCGGGGCGCGGGGGAAGGCCCGGGCAAAGGCACAGCGGGGAAGCCGGGTTGGGCGTATCGGGGCGGCTTGAGGTGAAGATCGGGATGGATCCGATCGTGATTGGAAAAACACAATCCCAGCACACATCAGAAACCGGATTGAGAAACTTCGATGAACACACCGCATAGGCGGGGCTACCCATAAGCCCAAGCGCGACAGTAAAAGCGATTTTGCGCATAAAACCCATCATGAGCCCTGCTCCGATTTAAGGGGGATTTCTTCGACCTGCATGACCAAGCCCGCGCGCGAGATACGTGCAGGCAGATGCTGAACGGCGAATTTGCGGCTCAGCACGCCGTCTTGATCGAAATAAAACCGCCGGCCATGGGCGCGCATCAATTCCAGCGGCGCGCCAGAGGTCAGTACAAGCAGCACGTCCAGCTCGTTTCCTTGCCCCAGAGCAAACGCCACCTGCTCGGGCCGGCCGCCGTCAAACAAAATAATTTTGCGCGTGAAGGTTGATGTCTCAAGCGGATTAACCACCGTGCCTGCGCGGGCAAAGACAACGCCCCGATGATCGCTTAAATCACGGTTAACGGTCATAGACAAATCCACCTCATAGCGCAGATACACCTCAGCCGGCGTGAGCCGGGCGGCCGGCGTTGGGCGATGCACGTAGTTTTTGGCGCGCTCTATCTGCGCGCGCCGAAACGCCTCGATCTCGCCGCGCGCCTCTTTTTGCGCAAGGCGGTCATAAATTGTTTGTAAAAAATCAGGCTCGCGGATCTCGAACACTTCGCCATGCTGGCCCAAATCGGCCGCTTGTAGCGCTGCGCTGCCCATGATGAACATGAAACATAAACCCTTGATCCTCATAGCGCGTCGCCCTCGTCCGGAAACGTGCCAAAAAATTCTGCAATAGTACGCAAGCGCGTCTTCGATGGCAGGGGCGCGGAAAAACCAAGCGCTGATGATTGCAATGAGACTGCCCCGACAATGGAATAACGACTGTCTATACTTGTGGGTGTGTCTCCAAAGGCCAGAACATGGCCGGCAGGCACAACCGCGCCGATACGCGCCGGGCTTAACCCAAGCTCTTGGGCCTCGGGGCTGAGCTCAAACCGCTGCCCGCCCACCTCAATGGCGGTTGCAAAATAGGTGATTTCATCTCCGGGCAAGCCGATAACACGCTTGACCATGACCTCACAGAAGCCGCACACCGTGTCCAGTTCCGCCGGTATATCAAAGGCCACATAAGCGCCGCGCCATGGTGTGGTGATCCATTTCGAGACTAAAAAACCATTGCTCTTAATGGATGTGGTTTCGTTCCAAACCACCTCAAAAAAGACTATAATCACCACAAGGGCCGCCACGGTTGCGCAGGCAAGCCAAAAGAGCGCTTTTCGAGCGTATGTCCAAAGCCGCTTAATCATGGGCGGCTCCGGGAATTTCAATATGCCCAGTGATGTCGCGCACGCCTGCAATAACCGGCAAATCCGCAATAATCACAACATTGTACTGCGCGGCAATTTTCTCCAGCTGCGCTTGCACATCCGCTTCAAACTTCCATAACCCCTCTTTTGTGATGGGCTTCTGCCCAAGGCTTTCAACAAAAGTTTTCAAAACGGCGCGTCGGTCAAAGCTCACAAGCGTGGGCTGCGGCCTGTGCACGCCAAGACGGTCCTGATTGTGAAGCAAAAACACGCTAAAGAGCGCGTTGATCAAAACAACAAGCACAATACCAAGACCAATTGAGGCGTGTTTCATTAGATCACCCACCCCTCATCGACGCCCTTGCGAATGGCCTCTACCATCGTCAGACCTTCGCCCTCTTGCAGCGCCGTTAGACGTTCTGTCGTCTCGCCCTTCGAGGAAAATACACCGATACTAAAGGGGTCCATGATCAAGCGCGCAATGATCCAACCCTCGGACGTGTGAATGGCCAGTTCGCTGAACAGGCCTTTAACGCTGATGAGCGATTTGAGCAGCGCTTTTTGTGGCGGCTCCAAATCCTCGCGCATGTCAACTTGAGCCGGGCTCTGGCTCATATAGATTTTTGTGCTGGAATTATCGAGGCAGGCCCGAGCGGCGGGGTTTTCATTAAAGTCGTTGAAGTTTTGTGTGCCGGTAAATAATGCGCCATTATATTTGCGCAGCCGGCGCGCAAGACCGCCAATAAAATTTTCCATGCCGGCGCCATGAAGCATATCCCAGGCTTCATCAAAGCAGATAGCCACCCGCTGAGAGCGCGGCGTGTGGAACATCATCTGATAGCCCATGAACATGACGACTTGCAAAATAACAGGTTGCAAACCGCGCTTTTTCTTCACATGGCTCAGCTCCACAACCGTAAACGCACTGTCAAGGCTCAGCGTTGCCTCGCCATTGAACATCTTGCCATAAATGCCGCCGGTGCAAAATCGGGCCAGTTTTTCCACCAGCGGATCGTTTTTATGATCCTTATGGCTTTGCTCCGCCAGCGCATCTCGCACCGCATCAATAGACCCGCTGCGCCCTTGCGAGCGCCAGACCTCACCAACAGCCCGCGCAATCCGGTCTTCTTCAATGCCAACCACTCTGGTTTCGGTGCCGGTGCCGCTTAAATCAACCATTGTGACAACCACATTTGTCACCAGCTCAATCACAGATTCTTCAAAGTCCAGAGCGTCTTCTTCGCCAGTTGCAATCTGATCAACAGAGGCCTGTGAGATGACCGAAAATGGATTAAGACACTCTGGCCCACCCGCGCCAATATCAATGAACGTTCCATCCAGCATATGGGCTGTATTTTTAAACGAATAACCGTCATCAATCACCAAAACGCGCCCGCCGGACGCGGCCACGCCGCACACCATGTCTTGCATTAAGACCGATTTTCCAGAGCCGGATGTGCCGAGCACACAGACATTGTAATTTTGCTCGGACTTGAAATTGTCAAAAACGCCGATCTGGCCTTGTCGGCCCACCAGCATTAACCCTTGGACGCCAAAGTTACCCGCAATTTCAAAATGAAGCGGTAAAAATGCAGCCGCAGAAGACCCTTTCATCAGCCGCACAGACCCGGCGCGGCGCGCCGAATTTATAAAAGCGGTATCGGCAACCAGTGGCAATGCGCCAAGCGCCATTGGCAAATGCATATATCTGGTGGGCTTTAATTCTACGCCCTGTTTCGCATAAAGCCCGATGACGCGCTGCAAGGCGCGCTCGGCGGCGGTGACATCGCCCTTTGCATAGGCCACAACGCTGTGGACCGTATGGAAAATCTTTCCGCCATTTTGAAACTCCTGCGCCACACGGTCCAGTTCCTCACGTATTATGGGCACGTTTTTCATGAACCGTCCGACACCGGACTTGGTTGAATAATGCTCCAGAATGCCGCGCTTTTTTAAAATCTTGCCTTCCCCTGCCCCCTTGCTTTCGCAATACATCAACATGGACTGCAAAACGGGCCCCTTTGGTCCGCCAATGGCATCAAAACTGGACCCAAAAAGCGCCCGGCCAAAATCAAAGCTCCACTGGCTAGGATAAGCTGTGACAACGCCAACAGCGGCACTGACGTTCTCGGTGCCCTCAAGTCGCAAGCCTTCGCGCGTGCGCTCAATACACACGCCGCAAATTTGCTCTGACAAAGACAGATTTGGATCATACCTCTTTGAGATGCCCTTTGCCGCAGCGCTGGTTGAGTTCAATGCCAAAAGCAAAAAGGATAAAAACGCATCCGGCTCCACACGCTTTGAGACACTAAAAGTCACTTCAAGCGCCGTACGCAGATCTTCAAAGCTTTTTAACCGTGCAGGGCTGGCGATTTTAGGCGTCCAAACCGCCAGAAGAATTCGCACATCAAAAGGCACAGGCGCGCGCTCATCCACTGACCCGTAAGCCATAGCTTGCGTATGGGCCACACGCGATGTGACCATCTCGTCAAAAACATCACTCGTACCTTCGCGAACCTGCTTCCAGTGATCGGTAAAATTCGACAGATTTGGCGAGCGGTAATTGACCACCTGCACAAATGTATGCGGCGGGACATTCGAGGCGATTAAATTTACAATAGAGCTCAGTAAAGCATCATCACTTTTGTTGCCCGTGATGTCGAGCAAAAACCCAAAGCCGTTTTCAAGGCCGTAAAATTCGCGCTCGGGATCAAATGAGCGAAACGGTACAAATGAAGACAGCGCATCGGGAAACAGGCTCTCAAGCGTTTCGCCGTGCTCAATATCCCCAAACATCTTACCCATGATGTCGTCAAAAATACTCAAGGCCGCCACTCCGCATCCCGAAGAACAGCCCCCACAAAGCGGGCCTCATGTAAAATGCCGTCCTCAAAATAGGGCGCGATCCAAATGGACCCCACAACCTCAGGCGTGCGATAGGCCGCCAGATCATAGGCATGACCGCCATCGCGCATGGCAAGCGCACTCTTGCCAAGGGCAAGCGTGCCCTGGCTGAGCGATTTTGCCGCGCCATCTGCCGGACGCTCCGCAAGAGCGCGCCGGCCCGCATCCTCTGTGCCATCTACAGCGTCAATACTCACGCATGGGGTGCCAACTTGCGCGCTGCACAGAAAATCACTTTCCGTATTTGACGCGCAGCCCGTTAAATTCATCGCTGCTGTCACACAAAGGGCTGTTGTTAAGATTTTCTGTCTCATTTTATTTTCACCCCTTTTGTCAGGACAAGCTCAACCTTTGTTCCCGCATAAAGGGAGATGACAGGCTGATATTGCTCGGCGCGCTCGATGTAATATTCCGCAAGGCTTTGCGCGGCTGTGCCAAATCCATTGCCCACGGCCGAGGTTCCAGCGCCGCGCAAAAGCTGCTCCATGGACGCATTGTCTTGCGCGGTTGCACCGGCGCCTGCCGAGGCCACGGATTGGCCAAGGCCGCCAAGCGTGCCGGCAATCATCGCGTTTGTGACAAGTCC
>CABZJG010000007.1 GCA_902525995.1 Paracoccaceae bacterium
CACTTTAAATTTACGCCTTTCTCATGCGCAACATTACTTACAGCTCCATTAATATTTCAATATGAATACGTTTAGATTCCCAAATCTCGTTTTTTATCAACCAGTTCTGAAACTGATAAGTGTAACATTCTAGCTGCAATATCAATGTCATTTTCCGCAGCCACGAGGGCTGCAGTCACAACTTCACGTTCTACGGATTTTAAGTGTTCGGCGATCATCAATTTCCCATTGGATACAAAAAACGCTCGATAATCATTTATTGTGTCTACGGGTGAGCTTAAATGATCGCCTGAAAGATTGTCTGCCTTCTGGACTGGATCGGCACTATCATCACTGTGCTGTCTATTTTGTTCTCTTAGTACTTGTTGAACTTCTGCGGCAGTTATTTTTTCACCAGTGGAGCGAATAATTAAACACTCAAGAACATTTCTTAATTGTCTAACATTGCCTGGCCAAGCAAATGTCTTCAAGAGCCATAAGGCTTCGGTTTCTATTTGGAAGTTTGCGTTTCCAATGTGAACTGAGGTTAATTGTTGCGCAAGATGGTGTGCTAACTTTTCGATATCTTCTGACCGATCTTTCAGCGCAGGAACACGAATTGGAAAAGCACTTATTCGAAAGAAAAGGTCGGACCGGAAGTTTTTTAATACAACTTGTTTGTATAGGTTTTTGTGGGTTGCACAGACCAAACGGAAATCGACTGCAATCTCCTTAGATGAACCAACGGGAGTAAAGCATTTTGTCTCTAGGGCACGCAGCAATTTTGATTGTAAATCCAGTGGCATATCACCGATTTCATCTAGAAAAAGAGTGCCATTATGCGCTTGTTCAAATTTGCCCTTATGAGATTTTACTGCCCCCGTAAATGCACCCTTTTCATAGCCAAATAATTCAGCTTCGAGAAGGCTACGTGGAATTGAGGCACAATTGACAGATATGAGTCGCCCTGATCGCCCGGATAACTCGGCAAGTGCTTGTGCAACTACTTCTTTTCCTGAGCCACTGGGTCCCGTGATGAGCACTGGAATATTATGTTCGGCAACGTCAATTACCGACTTCTTCAATGCGACCATTGGCTGAGACGTGCCAACAATGACACGCGATAAATTATCCACAAATGACATCGTAGACCTCTGTAAACCCACCTTATAAAGCCTCGGAGTTCCTGTTCTTGCGACGAGATACCCTCGATATACTTTGAAAATATCGGAATTAGAGGCTTCAATCAGTAGTTCGGTGGAGTATGTGGGCGCCCCATTCGGGAAAAATATATACTTTATGGGTGGGTAAGGGCGAGTTTACAGGAATAAGTCAACTGTTCGCCGCTAATCTCCGCAATCAAATAGGCTGAATGATATTTCATTTGCTAGTATAGTCTCTTACCAAGCGTACAGCGTTCTTTTGATATCGAAAAAAGCGGTTATACAAATACCCTGTGTAAAAGTTAACAGTCCACTGATAGTGCTTGGCATAAAAACTTTGGTCGCTTGACCAATAAGATCCTGCATAGGTTTCAGGAAAGGTCTCCATATCTATTTTAGGGGGGATTTCTGCATCCGAAATTAAGCCTTGGAGCTCTTTAGTTGTAGGCAATCGCCAACCGCCCCCCATTTGACCTTCAATCCGTTTTATGACTTCTTCCGCCTCGGCTACTGATAGCATCTTGACTTCGCCGATGCATGTTTCATCTTCCCAGACTTGGCCGATGCTGCATCGCATCCATTCAAGTTTGTTCATGTAGTCTCTTGCGATTGGCCCATCACGTTGCAACCGTAAAGGTTCGGCACTAGCAAATTGCGATTGAAGCATAAATACTGTTAAAACCATCAAGAAATTTAGCTTCATTTTTCGCACTATCTCGTCTTTTTTGTTTGCTTGTATGTCAACCTTTTCAATATGGCACTACTTTTGCAACCCTTTTGGAAAAACAAGTAGAGTGCATACAATGGATTTAGCTTCTTTGATTGGCATGCTCGGCGCGTTGGGTATGATCGCAGGCACAATGATTTCCTCTGCAGGAAGTCTGGGACCTTTTATCGATGTCCCGTCAACTCTTATCGTTATAGGCGGTACATTTTTTGCTGTTATGTGGACAGCGCCGCTTCCAGTTTTTCTTGGTCACTTTGGTGCTATGGCAAAGTGTTTTCTCCCTCCAGTCAAGAAACTGGACGTAATGATTGTTCGAATGGTTGAGCTTGCAGGCATTGCTCGAAAAGATGGGATGATGGCCCTTGAGGGTCAGGAATGCACGGATAAGTTTTTTGAAAAAGGTTTGCAATTGCTCGTTGACGGGGCTGACGAACCAAAGCTGGTCAAGCAGCTCAATGCTGAAATCGCAGCGATGAAAATTCGCCATGAACAAATTCACGGGGTTCTGGGCGCTTGGGTAGATATTGCGCCGGCTATGGGAATGATTGGCACACTCATTGGTCTGGTTGTGATGCTCGGAAATATGAGTGATCCAAAGGCTATTGGCCCGGCTATGGCTGTTGCTTTGCTGACCACTTTGTACGGCGCCTTTTTCGCGAATGTATTCTTTGGACCGATAAAAACCAAGTTGGAAGGCTATACATCATACGAAATAAATTATCGTAATTTGGTGGTAGAGGGTTTGCGCAATATTGCTCGTGGGGAGTCACCGCGAAATATTCAGGATGTATTGGCCTCTAACTTACCAGCTAAGCAACAAGAAACTCTAGCAGCGGCTTGATCTAATGGCAGAAGACATCGTCGAAGAAGAAGAACAGGAAGAAGAGTGCCCAAAATGCCCGCCGGCTGGTGCGCCAGCTTGGATGGCCACCTTTGCAGATATGGCAACGCTTTTGATGGCGTTCTTTGTTATGATTTTGTCATTTGCAGAAATGAATGTTCCAAAATTCAAACAAATTTCTGGTTCTTTAAAGGACTCTTTTGGTGTGCAACGCCTGATCCCCGTGGTTGAACAGCCAGAAGGGACGACCGTTCTTGAGATGAATTTTAGTCCCTCACCAGCGCCCTCAGTGACAGAAGATATGACACAGCAAACAACTGAGTTAGAGCAGCCTGATGTCAAAATTCCCAGTGACAATGATGATAGTGAAGGCTCTGATCAACTAGGAGAGGGCGAAAAGCTAGAAGAAGGTCTTGGAGGGGAAAACAAAGATGGCAAAGGCGATGGTGAGGCTAAGTCTGACGCAGAAAAACTAGCTGAAGCCATTGAGCAAATTTCAAATGCGGTCGATATAGCTGTTTCTACTTTGGAAGACAAAGTTGTTGTTGACCTAAAAACAGAAAATTCGTCTCCGCAAGAAATGAAAGAGAAATTCAAAAAAGTTGGACAGGCAGTTCAATTGGCGGGTCTGGCGACTGGGAAATCAGAGCAAGAGATATTGTATGGTGGTCTAGACCAACAATTGAATGAATTAATTGATTTTGTTTCTGATCTAGAGAATGAGTTGAAAAAGTTAGGCGGTCAAGACAAAGACACCGGATTCACCCAAACGGCACAAGCCAAACAAAAAGCGCAGAGTGCTTCAGATGAGCTTAAAGTAAAACTGCAAGAACAGATCGACATGGGTGCTGTTAACGTTGAAACTCGTGATAACAAAGTGTTTGTGACTGTTGGGACTGGGGGCGCCTTTCCATCGGGTTCTGCAAACCTAACAGCTCAAGCTCAAGAAATTATTGATAAAATTGCACAAGTCAGTGATGGTGCAGACAATTCAATTACAGTCTCCGGTCATACAGATGATGTGCCAATTACGTTTGGAGCGCTTTACCGAGACAATTGGGACTTGGCAGCTGCCAGGGCGGCGAGTGTTGTGCAGGCAGTTGAGCAGTCTGGACGCGTAGCACCAGGTCGCCTCCAAGCCGTTAGTTATGGTGAGACCAAACCTATTGCACCCAATTCATCCGAAATGGGTCGCGAAAAAAATCGCCGCATAGAGATTGAGCTAGAATACTAGTCAACCTGAAAATCTACGGGATAAGTAAGGCTGAGGAGATAGAAAAAGTTATGTTGGGTCAGCAAAAGAAACCTCCATGTCGCGTTTGCATGTCGCTTAGATTGTTTTTACTGGCTGTATTGGCAATCGTGTTGATGACAATAATTAATCCAGATATCCTGAATTTTATGGGTAAATTTACTATTGGATCAATAGCAGTAGTTTTTATTTCTATATTTGGCTTTTTTTCCTTGCTCAAATTGATGATCGATTATTTTAGGATACATGATTAATATCAATGTTTTACATTTAATATTGGACTCTACCAATCGTTAATTTGGCTTAAAATCAATATGCTGCATTTTTTCCTTTAAAAGTGGCATGAATTTTGCTTCACTAGATATATGTCGATGCTTAGTCTGAATATTGGAACCCAGCAGGTTCAAAAGCAGAGCTTGGTAATAACACCTCAGCTTCAGCACGCTATTAGTATTCTACAAATGAATAATTTGGAGCTAGAGAAGCACCTGGACGAGTTGGCTGAAAGCAACCCGTTTATTGAGGTCAAAAAGGTAAATTCAGAACAAAAACAAAGAATCAACTTGGATTTTCCTCAAAACTCTAAAGGTTCAGGTACTTCTGGGTCTTTCCTTGATAATCTCTTGGGTGAGAGGCCGGAAACATTAATTGAGCACATATGCAAGCAAATTAGGCTCACTGGGCTAAACGAGATTGATCAATCAATTGCTTATCGATTGTTGATGGATATTTCACCTGCGGGATATTTGCAGTGCAATAATGAACAAATTAGTGAACAATTATCGGTTCCTGTAGATGCTATTGAAGCAGTTATACAATGTCTTCAATCACTAGAACCGGTTGGAATATTCGCACGCTCGCTTTCAGAATGCCTAGCATTGCAGGCCAAGGATCGAGGCGAATACGACGTCATTATGCAAATACTTTTAAATAATCTTGAGTTGCTAGCAAAGGGAGAACTCAAAGCCCTTTGTATGATTGCCGAGTGTTCAGTTGACGAAATGAAACAAAGGGCTATCCGGATTAGGCAGTACAACCCTAAACCTGGTGCAAACTTTAGTCATGATGCAGTCGGCACCATTCGGGAACCTGACTTGATCGTACAACGCATCGGAGATGAAATTGAAATTTCGTTAAATAGAGCGTCATTGCCCAGTGTTCGTATCAATTTGGAGTATGCGCAAGAGGTTGGTAAAGCTCAATCAAATGAGGAACAATCTACTGAATTTGTTAAGAACTCTGTAGCCACAGGTCATTGGTTGAAAAGAGCAATAGCGCAAAGAAACCAAACTTTGCAGAGAGTTGCATCGTATATCCTGAAACATCAAATTAATTTTTTTGATCAAGGTATTGAGGGGTTGCGACCACTGCAACTTCGTATTGTTGCTGAAGCTTTGGGAATACATGAGAGTACAGTAAGCCGCTCTACCGCATCGGTTCTAATTCAAACACCACGTGGAACATTTCCGTTGAAGATGTTTTTTAGCAGCGGCCTTCAAGCAAAAGAAAATGATGAAGGTGTGTCTGCACGCGCCATCCGTACCAAAATAAAAGATATAATTTCTCGCGAAAACCCCTTAAAGCCAACCAGTGATGCAAAAATATCTAAAATTTTGAGCGATGAAGGTTATCAGGTCGCAAGACGAACGGTCGCCAAATACAGAGAATTGGAAAACATAAAATCTACATCCCAACGGAAAAGAACACATAAGCTCAATGAATTAATGGAGCACTAAAGATCCGAAATGCCTTTTTTTTTGTGGTATAGGCTTAAAGCCAATTTAATTTTTTTAAACGTAAAGACTTAAACCCTAGTTAGGTTTTTCTTTCTCTTTTTTGGCCTGGTTTGCTCCAAGCCATGGACTGGTTGTTTGAAGAATAACTCTCCATCTAAATCTAAAGCAACTCTCTGTGCCTGCAATTCTGTTTCCGCTGCAATTGTCTGTAGATATATAAAGCGACGGTAACTCATAAAACTTACTGCTAGATTCAAATGTTCACGACCAACGTACAAGCACAAAACAGCAAAATAGATTGCTGCCAAAAGCCAATGAACTGCAAATGTAGCTATGAACCCAAGAATACTGGCAATTGCTGCCTCCCAAACACGTTGGTTCAAAAACCAAAAGGGCGGGATGATCATTGCGAGTAGGGATTTGGATTTAAGAACTAATTCCGCATTTTTTTTGATGTCATGGAAAATCATATATTCATACAGACGTTTGCTTTTGGCATTTTGCAAAAGTTCTTCCAACTTAGTTGGGAGAATATCTTCAACTACCTCTTTCTCTTCAAAGGTAACCCAAAGCGGCTGATCAATAATCACATTGAAAATCCGGCTTTCCCTGCAGACGGTTAATACTGCTTGGATTGACGAGCCATCGTGCTCTTCCTCATCAACATCAAATCGTTCATTTAGATCTGCTGTAGATCCAAAAAACTCTTCTCCGTCCAGCCCCACAATTCGATCACCTAGCTGAAGTCCTATGCTTCTAGCATAGCCGCCCCTGAAACTCTTTATCACAAGGGCTTTAGAGCTAGGCGCATCTTGGTCCATTTCATCCATTGAGGTTCACGCTTTTCAAAATGACGGGTTACGGAAATTTAATAACATCTTCTGTTTTATCTTGAGCCGCTTTTGCATTGGCATTCGCTCTTGCTTTTGCCTGAGCTGCACTACGCTTTGCTGCAGCTAAGCTCTTGTCAAGAGTGGCTATTCTAGCAGACAGCTCCATATTGACTTCCTGGAGGGACTGCAGTGCCTCACGCTGTTCTTTTGCATCCGAAGAAGTGTCAGAAATGGTTTGAAGCGCAGAAATCACAGATTTTGTGAAGTTCCCCATAATCATATTTTGCGCCTTGAACTCTTCATTTGTCATTTCAGCATATGAAAGCGTCAATTCAGAATTCATGATCGATGTTTTCTCATGCATATCTACAATACTTGCATCAAGCATTGGCTTTAGAGAATTCATCTCAGAAATCGCCGTGGCTATCTCAAGCGATAAAACGTCTGATTTTTCGCTTATGGAAATCAGGGCAGCATTAGATGTTTCCACTGAGTTTCTTAATTGAGAAAGCTCAGCTAGTGCTGGCTCTAATTTGTTAATACTGTTATTTAGATTATCTACGTTTTCCACAAAAACTGTTAAAAGCTCTGTGTTTGTAGCTGATAAGAGCTTTAACTGTGATGATGCTTGTAGAAATACAATTATTGAAAGCGCAACAGCACCTAAACTTGAAATAAACCCAACTATCATGCTGGTTCTACCGAGTTTTTCTATCCCTGAAAGTTTCAGTGTAGATTTTTTGATTTGTTGCGCAACCTTAGCGTATTCCGATGTGACATCCATGGCCGCATCGGCTGCATCCAAAGCGATTTGAATGCTCTTTTCAACATCAGCCGTTGTCGCAGAACGATCACCTGTCATCAGCTAAAGTCCTTTTTTGTTTTTTGCCGTACTCTTTGTTGTTTTATAAGCACAATTCGTGCCACTTGTCTTGAAAACGGCGTGGGCTGGAATTATTGCAGATTTAAATCCAAAATGCCTGCATCCCCATGGATTTCGTTTGTCATAGGTAATGTAGAAAAATCTGCAATCATTGCACGTTATGTTGGTTTTTTTTTCGTTTGGCATCAATCGCAACCATCAAATTGAAAACAAAATTTTGTATGACAAAGCGTAGGCATGCGGAAAAGCTAATAATTGCACACATAAATAGGCCAAAGGCGCGCCATAAATTTCCAGTTTCAAAGAAGTCTACGCCATGGGAAATCCAAATAACACCGACGCAAAAGAAGCATAAAGAGCTGATTGCCTCTCCCATGCTGACTGACTTTTTATAAGTGATCCTAGGCATTGTATAGGGCTCCTGTCTCAGTGAATTTAAGGTTTTCGGGAACATCAATTTCTGGTGCCGCCACGTCTTCACCGTTTGCTAATCTAAAGATAAAGGCTAGAACTGCAGCAACAGCATTGAACAATTCTTCGCTAATTTCTTCGCCAATATCGCCAGTGAAGAACAAGGCGCGGGCAAGAAACGGGCTTTGGAAGATTGCGATGCTTTCTTTGGATCCAATTTCAATGATTTCTTCTGCTAATTTTCCCCGGCCCATTGCTAAAATTACCGGAGCGCCGCGCTCACCCACATCATATTTCAAAGCCACAGCAAAGTGGGTGGGGTTAGTAATAATTGCTGTTGCTTCCGGTACATTTTCAAGCGCGGATCTTTGTTTTGCGGCTTGAGCAGCAGATGCCATTTGTAATCGACGTATTTTTGCTTTTACTTCAGGAGAGCCCTCGGTTTGTTTGTGCTCATCCTTGACGTCCTGGCGGCTCATTTTTAACTGTTCGATATATTGGTGCCGTTGCCAAATAACATCGATGAGAGCAATAATCACAAGAACAATCAGGAGCGTAATAAATAAGCTTATAAATATGCCATGTGCTCGTGATACCCCGTGACTTATATTGCTATCTGATGCGGTAAGCAGCGTTGATATTTGACTGTTAATGATTAACGCAGCCGAGCCGATCAGAAAGACAACTTTTAAAATACTCTTCGCAAGCTCAACAAGCGATTTAACGGAAAACATCCTTTGTAACCCTTTAAGTGGGTCTATTCGACTTCCCTTGAATTCTAAAGCTTTGGGGGCAAAGTTGATGCGTCCTGCCAGCGCCCCTTGAGTGAAGAGTACACTGATGAAAAGAGGCGCTCCAAAGAGCAGCCCATAAAATATAATGTATCTTACGGCTTGATAGCCCAGTCGCGATAGCTTACCTTCAAATTCACTCATGTTAAAGTTAAAAAAGCCTCCCCATTCTCCAAGAATCTGGCCTGCGAATCCAACGGATAAGAAGTATAAAATGAGCCCAGTAAAAAGAGTTGAAAAGACAAAGAGTTCTTTTGAGCTTAATACCCGACCATCTTCAAACGCCTTCTCCATTCGTTTTGGAGTCGGGTCCTCGGTCTTTTCTTGGGCGCTATTTTCACTGGCCATTGTAGATGCTTTCGAAAAACTGGTCTACGAACGAAAGTGAAAATTCGACCAGTTCTTCCATGGCATAGCCAAGAGGTGTGGCCGAGGCATAGAGACCCAAAAACACGACTAGAAGTGTAATTGGGAAGCCAAAGGAAAATAGGTTTAGTTGTGGGGCAGATCTCGTAACAACACCAACTGTAAAATTAGTTAACAGTAGCAAAATCACGATTGGCAACATAATTAATGCAGCAATCTCAAACATGGAACCGGCCGCATCCACACCAAACTTACTCGCATTTTGTAGATCTATCGAACTCGCCGTTGGTAGGATTTCGTAACTAAAGTGGATAGCCCGGATTAGTGCTAGGTGACCATCAACAGACAAAAATGTTACAATTAGAAACAGTGTAAGAATATTACTAATTACGGGTGTTTGGCCGCCTGAATTGGGATCCACTTGAGCCGCAAACCCCAATCCGCCAGAAGTTGCAATTTTCTCACCGGCAAGTGCAACAGATGCAAATAAAACACTTACAAACAACCCTACCACTAAACCAATTAGAATTTCAGAAAAGACAGCACGAATTAAGTCCAAATTTTCAATATTGGTGATTTCAATGGATTGAAATTGACTGTGGAATGCAAAGCCTAAAAGAATACTTGTAATTATTCTAACCTGAAGTGGAATTGATTGCGCACCAAAAAATGGCGAGGAAATTAGAAAAGCGCCAATTCTAATTGAACTAAGAAAAAAAATTGAAAGTGTTTCGATCATATTTTGCAGGCTTAGGCCCGGAATTCCACTGGATTGATCGAGCGGCAGGTCACCCATGTTAACCCATACCGCTTATGGTATCAAAAATGAATGAAAAGTAATCGGAAAGCCGTGTCATCATGAAGCTTGACAGGAGGGCAAAACCGCCAAGAACAAAAACCAACTTTGGTACGAAACTGAGTGTCATTTCATTAATTGAGGTTGCCGCTTGGATGATCCCAATCACCAAGCCAATGGCCAACGCAATCCCCAAAATAGGTCCGGCAGCCATTACCACGTTCCAGAATGCGAGCCTCAAGTGTTCAATATTTGCATCAAATTCCATTGGTATCCTCAGTTCAGATAAGTTGAAGAAATTGAACCAATTGTCATTGCCCAACCGTCGACCAGCACAAAAAGCAATAACTTAAATGGTAGAGAAATAAGCATTGGGCTTAGCATCATCATACCCAGAGACATAAGAATCGAAGCTATGACCATGTCGATAACTAAAAAAGGCAAGAACAGTAGAAATCCAATTTGGAAGGCAGTTTTAAGCTCTGATGTGATGAAGGCCGGCATCAGCACCCTAAAGGGAACGTCTTGATTGGAGGCATAGGGTTGATCACCTGCCAGTTCAGCAAACATAGCCAATTCAGCTTCTCGCGTGTTGAGAACTAGAAATTCTTTGAGAATTTCTGCCGCTGAGTTGATAGCCGTCAATATGCCAACTTGTCCGTCAAGATAGGGTGATAATGATACGATATAAATATTATCCAAGGTTGGGTACATTATGAAAATTGTCAAAAACAGAGCAATGGAAACCAAGACTTGGTTCGGAGGTGTTTGTTGGGTGCCCATGGCCTGTCGCAAAATAGACAGTACAATGATTATCCTAGTGAACGCTGTGGCACCAAGTAACAGGCTGGGTAGCAGTGTTATTGCTGACATAAAGGCCAGTAACTGCAAAGAGAGAGAATATTGTTGTGTTCCGTCTTGACCATCCGCGACAGATAGCGCGGGCAGTCCAACTACTGGGGCCTGCTGAGCGTTTGCAGAACCTGCAGCCATCAATATATATAATCCAGCCAATAACAGGCTAATGCCAACTGAACGCCAATTTACATGTCTAAAGAGGTTAGAGGACAGCATCATCGACATCCCCATCAGGAAAATTATTTGTGATATCTAAGGCAGTTGAACCGTGTTTACTCTGAAGTATCAAAATCTTTTTTTGATCAATTTCGAACAGCGACACTATGTTTGAATGTGCCAATCTGCGACTTTCAATATGACTGAACCTAGTCTGGTTGCTAATTTGTATTTTCTCTGAAAACCTATTTTTTACAAATAGCCAAAGTAGTAAAAACACTGTCGTGAAAACAACGACAATTACAATTTTTTGGTTGATGTCGTCAAAAGCGTTCATTCACTTGCCTCCTAATTATAGGAAGGCAAGAATCATGCCATGATTAAACTGACTCTGCTCTTTCTTCTGGATCCACAATGTCGGTCAGTCGAATTCCATACCTTTCACCAACCATTACGACTTCACCTTTCGCAATGATCGCACCATTCACAAAGAGGTCCAAAGGCTCTCCGGCTAACCGGTCTAATTCGATTACGGATCCTTCGTTTAGCCTTAACAGATCTCGGATAGTCATTTCAGTGCGGCCAACTTCTATCGAAAGTGTGACTTCAATATTTTCAAGAATTTTCAGTTTTTCACCGCTGATATGGCTAGATCCACCCCTTGTGCTGCTGGGTTTAACCGTATCTGAAAGATCAGTGACTTCGCCGGGATTTGTCTCTGTTTCACTCATAGCTTTTCCCTTAGGTTTTTTCAGTTTTGCGATTTGGCTGGAGCAAACTGATTGCAATTGTTCCGCCTAAATCACCAAGTTCAGCTTCGAAAAATTCGCGGTCTTCAACCACAAGATCAAGCGGTCCGGTGATTTGAATTGGTACTATATCATTGTTTTTGTACTGTAAAACATCTGACATTTTACTTTCGACAGTGGTCAAACGTGCCGTGCAGGTCAGAGGCACGCTAAAGACTGCCTTTTGAAGGCGCTCTGTCCAAGATAGGCTATCAACGCTATCTGATTGCATCCTTGAGCGCAACTGTGCTGCAATTGGTTTCAGCGTTTGTAAAGGATAGATTACATCAAAAGAAGCAGGTTCAGAACCAGGCAGTTGAATCTCAAAAGCACAGCAGATGACTTGCTCTGTATCTTCTACAAATGATGCAAATTGCAGATTTTCCTCGCGGCTTATGTCGGAAAACTCAAGTTTGATCAAATCACTCCATGCAATATCGAGTGCCTCAATCAATCCATCTGTTATTATTTCAATGATCCGGTCTTCTGTAGAAGTGAACTCTGTGCGCCGTGATGACTTTGATATAGCAAGGTTGCCGCCATAATACGCATTGGTGAGCTTCGAAATCAGATCAGGTGAAATTACCATCATTAGGTTTCCACGCAGTATTTCTATCCTTGCAAGGGTAAGGCTCATGAATGCTTCAGAGGAGAAACTATATTCTTCGAATGTTTTAACAGTCGGGTTCAAAGCCGTTATGCGCGGCTGAACCCTTAGCATGGGTTGAAAAACGGTTCTGGAAAACCTTGCAAAACGTTCATTAATTACTCGAAGAGCATAATAGTCACCCAAAAGAGAAAGATCATCCGAGCCAAACTTGAAGTCCCGGACTTTCTTATCTGAAGATAAGCCGTCTGCACCGCCTTCAATCGCCTCGGCCCCATCAAGGCCAGCGATTAAAGCATCGACTTCGGTTTTCGACAGCTTGGATGTTGTTGACATAAACTTATCTCACTGCATCACATAGGAAGTGAGTAGAACCTCTTCGACACCACCAAAGCCTTCGAGTTCCTCAAGTTTTAAATTCATTACATCTCTGATATCATCGGACAGTAGTTTACGAGCTTCCCGACCAGTGACCTGTTCTTCTGTGTAGTCACTTAATGCAGCAAGGATCACTGCCTTTAGTGAAGGCAGGTGCGATTCAACATTGTCTAGGATTTTTTGGTCATATTTTGTCGAAACACCGACCGATATTTGCAAAAACCGCCTAGATCCTTTGAGATTGGTCGTTAAACTTCCAGGTATTTCATAGTAAAGGGTTTGAAAGACTTCTGCTTTTGGTGTTTCTTTTGATATCTTTTCTGGGTCGGTCTCTTCCATACACTGACCTTCTTCATCTTTCTCACAGTCCTCGTCTTCTGAACTGGACCCTTCTTCACCATTTTGCTTAGTGACAATTTCATTGGCTATATCTTGGGGGGTGTTTTGAGACCCTCCAAAAATTAAGTAACCACCCCCTAAGCCGACAGCAACCAAAATGAAACCGGCTACCACAAAAATCAAAATGGTAATTAAACCAGATTTTTTCTTTGGTTCTTCTTCATCTGCCATAGCGTTGTCCTCAACTAGATCGTTATATTGATGATTGTATCATCATCGTTTGATTTTCCAACTGTCTCAGTACTATCACTCTTTTCGGTACTTTGATCCGGCGCGGTACTTTGAGACTTGCGATTTTCATTAGAATTTTCGCGGTTTGCATCCGAATTTGAATTTTGGCCAGATTGATAGGCATTTTCGAACGAATTTGAAGAACTACAAGTTACAGAAGCAACGCGTTGGCCAGCGGCTTCAATATTTGCCACAAGTTTTGCTTCGGCATCTCCAATAAGAGAGGCTGTAGCTTGGCGTTCCGCATTTATCCTAATGTCCAAACCTTTTGTTCCATGTGCGAAAGTAACATTAACTTTTCCTAAAGAATCTGGTGACAGAGTAAAAGTCAATCTTTGCTGACCTCGACTAAGTGCGGATAACATGCTTTTTGATAAGTTTGAAACCCAACCACGTGAGTTAAGATCAAGTTGACTGTCCACCCATTTTTCTAACATTTCCACAGAAGGAGAATTTGATCCGATTGATGTCGAACTGTTTGGTTGTACTGTTATCGGGCGTGCAGAACTGGTTTCGAACGAGAATTCTTCGACACGAACTTTGTTTGTCCGGTTTTTGGATGATTGTGAGTTATCCAAACTGTTTATTGCCCGATTGAACGAATCGGCGACCTTATTGGCAACAAAATTAATGTTAAACTGGCCTGTAATTGGCTTCTTTTGCACACTTAATTCCGTAGAGGGCAAACGAAATGCATCTTCTGCGAAAACCTTGTAAGTGTTAGCATCAGACCCGCTGTTCAGCATGGTTGGGTACATTAGAGTAGACGGACTTGTTTTTGAATTGGACGCGCCTCTTTCATTAGGTCCAAGTTTTACATTTGTTTTCTTTATGGATTGGATATTCGGTTCGCTGACGCGCTCATTTTTTTCAACAAGTGACACTTGCTTTGCTACTTGGCCCGATGCCTTTTCCAAATTCTGATGTCCACCAGCTTTAGGTGTGGAAAGCTCTTTTTCTGGTGTGTGGGTGCTAATTGGCTTAGTTTCCCGATTGGATAAGGGTAGAGCTTTACTACCGCTTTGTTGACCTTGAGAACCTAAGGGACTTTCAGATATATTCTTGGCTGTTATCTGAGATGAAATCATTTTATCTTTAACATTTGGTCTTGCAGGCACAGCTTCTGAATCAATATCTTTGTTGGTTTTTGGGCTCTTCTCTAGTCCTTCAGCAACAGGGCGCATAACAATTTCTTCTTCTAAAATAGAGGAACTAGCTTTACCCGCATCAAATAAAGTGTTTGTAGATTTCCTGTCTAAATTAGCGCCATGCTTTAATGGGATAAGAGTTTCATCCTTATCCGTTTTGTCAATTATTTCAACAAGTTCAATTCGTGGCGTGATAAATGAAAAATTAAGCGGCGGAGTTTCATTTGGATAAACAGCATTTACTGTTCTCGAGTGATCCGGTAATTTCAAAGGCTTTAGTGCGACGCCATTCTTCTGGGTCGGAATTTCCAAAGGTGGCTCTTGATTTGAACTGGAGGCCAAACCTAATTTATTTTCATCAATTTTTGTGATTTGTTTTCTAAAATCTGCAATTAAGGACAACAAAGCTTCTACGTCTTGGTTTTGTCGCTCAGCTGACTTTTTATGTGTATCCGACTGATGTTTATTATTGGCATTTTGTAACTCGAATGAAGTAATTAGATTTTCTAATTCTTCAAGTTTACCAGCTTCCTCAAGTAGCAAATCGCTTTCTTCCAACAAATCAGAGCCATTGAGTTTAGCGATAATTTTGGCAAGATTTTCTGTTTTCTCGGCATCTTCTGAAACGGAATAATCACCTATCTGACCCTTTTTTGCTTTTAGATCGCCGGGTCCCGTTAAGATGCTCAAAAAAATATCACCAAGTTCCGAAGCTTCATGCGAATCCGTCCCACTAAGTGGAGCTGAAACTGATTTATTCAGTTCAATCAAGGGTATGTTTGCCAGACTCATTTCGATGTTGCCTTCATCAACTCACAAGTAAAGATTGCAAGAAATATGCCATCTTTTCGGCAAATTTGGATAATTGATTAGGAGAAATACCAAAAATCTCTATCTCGAAGCGCCGGCTTTATGATTGTTTTGGTCGTTGAAAGTTAGCCTTTTTATCCTGGTCTTTCTCTTTTTCTATTTGCAACAATATATTTGCCTCAGAGATAAGGCGCTCGATTTTCTTTCGTTTAAAATCATCCTTTCTTGTCATCGAATTTAGGTTATCGATTTCCTTTTGTATAAATTCAATCCGAGCCTTCAGTATTTTCATTTGGTCCGCGAGCTTAGATGAATACCACCGATCTGCGCGCAATTGAGAAGGTTTATCATAGGAATTTTCGACAAAATTTTCTTGTAATTCTCGGACCCGCTCAATCATATCTTTCAACTCAGCGAGTTGGTCTTTTTGACTATTTAGTTCCGATCTCAGCTTCATAGATGAAGCCATATTCTTCCTCGAAATTTTCTCAAGAACTGACTTTTTTCGCTTTGGTCGCACCTAAACCTCCTTCAGGAGGTTTTTCAAAGCCGAAACTGTCTCTTCAAATGAAACCATTTCAGTAGGCTTTTGTTTTAGAAAGTCTACAATTTCTGGCCACTTTTTGTAGGCTATATCAAGATCCTTATCTTGGCCTGGAGCATAGCCTCCCATTAGAATTAGATCTTTATTTTCATTATATACACTGATCAATTTTTTGAGCTTATTAGCCAATTCAATTTGTTCCGCGCTTGCAACATTTGTCATCACTCGACTTATTGAATGAGAGATATCAATAGCTGGATAGATACCCAGATTTGCATATTCTCTATTGAGTACGACATGACCGTCTAAAATGGCCCGGGCAGTATCAACAACCGGATCATTTGCATCGTCACCATCTGCCAAAACAGTGTAAATTCCAGTTATTGATCCTTTACATGTCTCTGTTCCCATACCGGCGCGTTCAATAAGACCAGAAATAAGCGCATTTACCGAAGCTGGATAACCCTTTAAGGTTGGTAATTCCCCCAAGGCAAGGCCTATTTCCCGGCGGGCATGTGCGACGCGCGTTAACGAATCCATTATTAAAAGAACATTTTTTCCTTGTTCTCGAAAATACTCCGCTATCGCGGTTGCCCTATTTGCACCTCTGATCCTTAAAAGAGGGGATCTGTCTGCAGGTACTGCGACAGCGCATAGTTTTTCCCGAGTTTTCTTATCAAAGACAGTATCAATAAATTCCAAAACTTCCCGAGATCGCTCACCAATTAAGCCAACAACAATTACATCTGCTTCACTATGTTTAGTGATCATGCTGAGCAATACTGATTTGCCAACTCCAGACCCAGCTACAATTCCAACACGTTGACCTTTGGCAATCGTCAGTAATCCGTTAATGGATTTGACACCGACATCCAAAGCTGAAGAAATATGACGCCGCTCTAAGGGATTAATCAAAGTTCCATGCAAAGGCCACTCGTTCTGAGCGTATGGTTGCTGGCGACCATCCAAAGGGGACCCCATGGCATCGAAGACGCGCCCTAATAAACTGTCACCCACCTCTATGGTTTGGCCTTCCTCAACCAAGGTTACTCGGTCACCTGCCCGAATGCCAGCTGCCAAGTCAAAAACCACTAGCTGGTTTAAGCCATCCTTAAAACTGATGACTTCTGCAAAAATATCATTATTTGAGTCAGTTTCGATTTTACAAATAGAACCAACACGTGCTGGAAATCCATCACAATGAGCAGTTAATCCATCAAACTTCAGGACTTTGCCTGACAGCCTAGAGCGCTTTGATGGATCCAGTTTGCGATCTAGGTCTCGCAGGATTTCATTGGTAAAGTCAGACATTCTTCACCTATTCTCATGATCAGAAAATGGGGTATCGCGGATTTCAACACCACCCACTTTCACAATGACGTCGCCTCGGTTGAGAGTGTCATCACTTTTAATATCAACACCTTGAAATAACTCTTCAAATTCATTAAAAGATTGAAGTGTCTCTAAATCTTCAGGATTAAATGAGACCTTTTTTTCATTTGATAGAGACCTGATTTGATCAAGATGTTTTTCCACATGATCTAAAAATCCTTTGGCATCGCTTTCTATGGCCAAGCCGCATCGCTCACTAGACAGAGCGTAAACGGTATCCAAAACCTTAGATGAAATGTCATCGAAATCAAAACAAGAATCGTTTTGGAGGCGCTCAGCAATTGATTTCAGAACATTAAGGTGCTCTATGCGTTGTTCTTCTAATTCGCTTAATGCCGCTGCACGTCCAGCAGAAAAGCCTTCTTCATAAGCTTCAGTATTTTGATCAGGCTTGCCGATCTCGGATCGGTCCTCATCGAATTCTGAGGGCTCATCTTGTAAACTTGGCTCTTCCTCGAAACCGTCATTAATTTCTTCTTCACTAGGTAACTTAGTTTCGGAGAATTCAGGCGCAGTTTCTTGTGCGTCAGTATCTTCATTTTGATCTAAATCTGAGGTGGGAAATTCACTTTTGTTTAAATCGTCAACGCTAATTTTTTCCCTGACAAAATGCTCAATGGACTTGCGAACAAATATTTCTTTATCAGAATTTTTCGGTTTTTCCGATACAAACCCTGCTGAAATAGCAGACTTAATTGCGTCCGCTACTCGAGTATGTTTTTCCGCGTCTAAAGTAGAAAATTTACTGTGCGCTTGCCCCATATCTATACCATTTCATCGCCGCCACGACCCGCCAGCACAATAGTTCCCTCGTCAGACATTTTACGGGCAACTGCAATGATGCGTTTCTGAGCATTTTGAACTTCGGTGAGGCGAATTGGACCCAACGCTTCCATTTCATCTTGTATATTGGCAGCAGCACGGGTGGACATGCAGCCAAATAGTTTTTCACGCAATACTTCGTCTGCACCCTTGAGCGAGAGAATGAGGTCTTCTGTCTCGACACTTCTCAACAGGGTTTGCAGAGAACGATCATCTGACATGCCAAGATTTTCAAAGGTGAACATGTTATCTTGAATGGCTTGCATCAGATCTTTGTCAACTTTCTTCACATCGGTAAGGATACGTTTTTCCATAGCCTCTTTTGTGAAGTTCATAATTTTTGCAGCGGCCTTAACACCACCTACTTGCGAAGACCGCAAACTTGTATTGGCTTTAAATTTGCGCTGCATAACTTTTTCAAGCTCTTTTAGTGCCTCTGGATCGACCATTTCCAATGTCGCAATTCGCGTAATGACTTCAGATTGTAAATTTAGATCCAAAAGACCGAGGACGTCAGAAGCCAAGCCATAATCAAGATATGATACTATTAATGCAACGATTTGGGGATGTTCGTCTTGTACCAATTCTGCAATTGAACGCGCATCCATCCAATCCAAAATTTCGATGGGTCGTTCACTGCTTGCAGGCGTGATACGGCTTAAAACTGATTGCGCCTTATCATCTCCAAGGGCTTTATTAAGGACATTTCGGATATAATTTCCTGCGCCCATCCCAATGCTTGTTTGTTTTTTTATAATCTCCAGAAATTCGTCTAATACGGAATTCACCGTTTCTTGATCTGCGGTTTGCACCGAGTACATTGCGGTGCCCAGGTGTTGAACTTCCCTTGGAGAAAGATTCTTCAAGACTTCTGCTGCCTCATCCTCACCAAGCAACATCATTAGAATGGCAGACTTCTGAGTGCCTGTCAGTTCAATCTGTTCCGCGTCATCTATAGCTGCTTCTGCCATCAGTTCTTACCTTTTTTATATAACATCAAGGTCATCTTGCATCATTGCTTTGAAAACATTTGAAACCCTGCCTGCTTCATCTGAAACCATCATCCGGATCAAAGCCACTTTATCGTCGTATGAGTTTGCGGTGTCCAACATCTCAGCAGAAATGGTGGCTTTTTTGGGTTTCAGTTTGGCTTTGAGGTCCTCCAAGGATTGCCCTTCCTCAAGTTCCATGTTTTCTAAATCTTCCAAGTTGGCTTCAGCAAAGGATGCTTTAAGCGAGTCTTGTGAGGGTGTCAGTAGACGAGAGAGCAAGGGGCGAATAACGGCTAGAGACACGACTGTGATTATTAAAAGCATCAAAGTTTTGTTTGCCAAGTCTTTGAGCCATGCTTCCTCATACCATTTTGTTTCGATACCGTCGATTATTTTTGTTACAAAAGGCCGCGTGGTAATGATTACATTATCACCACGCGCTGGCGTAAGACCAAGTGCGCTGGCAACGAGATCTTGAATTTCCTTTTTCTCCCCTTCGCTGATCTTGACCGTTTGGACTTCTTCATTTGCGTCAACAGTCGTTTGTTCCCTAAGCAACACAGCGAC
The DNA here is from genome assembly GCA_902525995.1 of Paracoccaceae bacterium. Classification (GTDB taxonomy): domain Bacteria; phylum Pseudomonadota; class Alphaproteobacteria; order Rhodobacterales; family Rhodobacteraceae; genus CABZJG01. Next base: position 19,471 of record CABZJG010000007.1, read on the forward strand.
AGTTATTTTCTGAATTGTTGCCGATTGTATCTTTTTGGTTGATATTTGTCTGCTGACTTCGAAATTCTGAACTTCACTACTTGAGCGAAGTTTGGTTTCGCTAGTTTCTTGAGATTGTAGTGAGGCTGAGCTTGAATTGCCGGGTACATTTGTCCCAACGGCTTTGTCTTTGTTGACCCCCTCAGGTGTAGCAGGAACAGTAGCTAGTGTTCCATTATCGTTAACATTGGTTGTGGAGGCGCCTTGATCAACCGTTTCAAAAGTGCTGGCGCTGGGCGGTTGATTGCTGATTGCACCTGGAATACCGCCCGATTTACCCATTACTTCTTCATCACGGCTTGTTTGTTGGCTTAGCAAAACCGTGTCATTTGGTAAAACACGGTCTTCAGTGACTTCCAGAGACGTGAAGTCAATTTCAATATTAACTTGGGATGAGACATTACCGGGCCCGACAATTGGCGTCAAAAGGCGTTCTACTCTGGATCGATAGATGTTTTCAATACGCATGCGGTATTGGAACTGAAGCTCAGATGCAGTTGAGGCCGGGTCCTCGATGGAATTTGACAATAGACGACCGGACTGATCAACAATGGACACTTTGTTTTTACCTAAATTGGGCACCGAGGAAGAAACAAGATTGACTATTGCCTCGACCTGTTGACCATTTAATGAGCGTCCAGCGCCTAATTCGACAAATACCGAGGCGCTTGGTTCTTGTGCATTTCTCGCAAATGCCGATCTTTCAGGAATTGCCAAATGTACTCTAGCATTTGAAATTGTCTCGATTTCTGCGATTGATCGGGCAAGTTCGTATTCCAACGATTGTTTGATTTTTAGGTTTTCCAAAGATCGACTGGTGCCCATTGGCATATTATCCAAAGCGCCATAGCCATCTGCCGCTTGCATTGGAATTCCTTGGGCTGCCAAATTAAGCTTGGCGGTGTGATAATCGTTGACGGGAACTGTTAATTCACCTGTGGCAGGATCAATTTGCACATCCATTCCGCTGTTCTTCAACGCATCGAACACACGTGATTTTTCACTCTCGCTTAAGGACGCAAAAAGGGTGGTACGATCAGGTGTTTGTAAGGCAGTGAAAATAACTATTCCAATTATTGCGACGATCGCCGCCGCTATACTCGGAAGCGCCCGTTGAATACTTGGTTGCCGATAAAAAGTATTAGCCTGTCTGAAGGACGAGCCAACTGAGGAAATCAAGCCAGTTTGTTGTGGAACAACGTTTACAGCATTTGTAGATGAATCAGACATATTTTCAGTTTTCTCCTGATTAAACAGGCATATTCATTATTTCTTTGTATGCACTAAGCGCTTTATTTCTGACGTTCAGAGTGAGCTGAAAACCAAGCGACGAAATTTGTTGATCTATCATTACCTTCGATAAATCTTGCTCACGACCAAGTTCATAATCACGAACAGATTGTGCAGCTTGGCTTTGTGCATCAGCGACAGAATTTAACGACTGTTCTAAACGATCTGCAAAGGCAAAAGATTCTGACTTTGTATTGTTACCAGTATCTAATTTTTGCTTTATCGCGTCGCTTTTGCTTACAGCTGCATCGTGTGATGACTGAATTGCTTGCAAACTGCTTACGCCTGATATTCCGGACATTTCACCCTCCCCTCTAAACTTGTGAAACCAATGTGTTCTCTGAAGGAATGCCCAAAGCAGGGGCATCAATCATTATATCTTCTAGTCCAATCATACAGTCGGTTCTTAGGACATTTGCGCGTTGGATTACATTTTCCAATTCACGAACATTGCCAGGCCAAGAATAATCACGCAGCCTTTTAAGCGCGTCGCCAGAAATGACTGGGAAATCGTCAACATCGGTTTGATGTCTTACCAAAAGCTCTGCTGCTATAGGGATAATATCATCAACCCGTTCGCTCAGAGCATGGGTCGCCAGTGGAAAGACGTTAAGACGAAAATACAAGTCCTCTCTGAAATTTCCACGCCTGATCTCCTGAGGAATATTACGGTTTGAAGTTGCTAAAGTTCGTACATCTACGGGAATAGACTTTGAAGCACCTAGGGGCACAACTGACTTTTCTTGTAAAACTCGCAATAATTTGGCTTGAAGAGGCATAGACATTTCTGAGATTTCATCCAGTAGAAGAGTTCCTCCATCCGCTGCTTTGAAAATGCCATCACTCGCTGTGGATGCTCCAGTAAATGCCCCTTTTTTGTGGCCGAAAAGAAGAGCTTCAAGCATATTTTCCGGGATTGCGGCGCAGTTTATTGCCACAAAGGGTTTTTCACACCGTGGTGAGTTTTTGTGGATGTACTGGGCAAGCACTTCCTTACCGCTGCCTGTTGGGCCATTGATAAAGACGTTCACATTAGATTTTGAAACTTTTCGCGCTAATGTGAGCAACTCAACAGAGGCCTTGTCCGATGCAATTGTACTCTCACCCTGAGTTATGAAGCTGACAATTAAGTTTAACAAAAAAGACTTTTCGAGGACGTCTTTAACATTAGGAATAGCTATGCGTAGCAGTGCGCCGTTCATAGACTGCTCGATTTTTAATTCGGCTGCGTCTTCTTCAATTATCACAATGGATTTGGCGCTTCTCTTTTTTACAAGCTCTAAAACGCTTTTTAACCCGCCAACTTTTTTTTCAAAAGCCGCGCTCAATATAGCTTTTACTTTTTGACCAGGTCGATCTAAGCCTTCCTTGGTATCAGAGTGCTCGACCGTACTACATTGGTAGTTCTGGAGTATGTTCAGTATATCTTTTCCAACCACGAACTCTGTGGCCTGTAGCGAGTAAAGCATTTTTTTCTCCTTCAGATATTAACAGGCAAATTGCATGCCAAAAAATTTGAAGGATTTTTTGCAGTGTGAAATTTTGTCACTATTTATTCTGGATAAATGTTTAAAATGATGCAAAAACGAACCTATATCAAAGCAATTTCAAAAACATGGAAGTTCTATGGCAGGGTCAAAATTTCTAGAAAGCTTGATAGCGGGCTCTTCCGAAAAAATGAAAGAAGTTCGGCGACACATTGAACTTGCTGCTCCATATCCGGTAAACGTTTTGGCCGTTGGGCCAACAGGATCAGGTAAAGAATTAATCGCAAGAGGAATACATAAGTTATCTGGCAGAAGTGGTAAATTCGTTGCTGTGAATTCGGCTGCCATTCCCGCAGAACTTCTGGAGGCTGAATTATTTGGCTATGAAAAAGGCTCATTCACCGGCGCAGACAAAGGTCGAAAAGGCAAAGTAGAGGAGGCGGCAGGGGGGACTTTGTTTCTTGATGAAATAGGTGACATGCCCTTTTCATTGCAAGCCAAGCTTCTCAGGGTATTGGAAACCAAAACGGTTCAAAAAATTGGATCTGAAAAATCGCTGCCTGTTGATTTTAGACTTGTGTGTGCGACCCACGCGGATATTGGATCTTTGGCTAGGAGAGGTAAATTTAGAGCAGATCTTCTGTATAGGATCGCAGTTTATACTATTGAAAACCCGCCGTTGTCTGACAGAACAGAAGACATCGAAGATTTAATTAAAATTCTGTCAATTAAACTCAAAAAAACTGAAAAGAAAATAACACCAGCCAGGTTTGACACAGAGGCAATTGAGTTTTTACGCGCGTACGATTGGCCTGGGAATATCCGCGAACTGGCAAATTTTTTGCAGAAATGTTCAGTGCTCTACAGTGGAAAATTGTTAACTTTACAGCAAGTCCGACCGCTCATGCCAAATTTCACAAATGTCCTTGCCGATCCGGATGAGCAAGCAACTCTGTGGGATGCTGCAAGGTCCACAAACGACCAACAGCTATCGCTAGGCTCTGTTCTACAATTTGAAAACAAAGAAAATATATTTTCTGAGTACTCAAACATATTTGAGAAAAACCAACCGATCAATCTAAAAGAACTTTTGCAAAATATCGAAGGCACACTTATCAAAGCAGCCTTACGAGAGTCACAAGGAAGCATTGAGCAAGCCGCATCTAGACTTGGTTTAGATGTTCCGGCTCTGATAGCCAAAATGAAAAGCAATGCACTTTTCGAGCCACATTAAAACCCGTTGGCTAGACAAGCTTAAACTTCATTTGAGGTAATAGTTTCAATTTCCGCTGCGTTTTGATTTCTTCCGCTTCTTTTGGGATGGTTTTTTCTGCGGTGGGAGCTGCTTTTTTTTGAAATAATTCAAAGTATTTGAAACGGGGATTACTTATATTCAATAATGAATAGGACAAACCTAAATTATCAAAAACCATAATTTTAAATGGTTCTGAAACTACAAGTAAAACTTAATCTGCACTCTTCATCGGGAAATATTTTGCCCGTCATAACTTCCAATTGGTCAGGCGGTATATGAAAATTCGGAGGTGGCACGAATTTACCATTTTCGACAAGACTAGGCCCGATGTAAGCCACCAAGGCTTGAGCAAAAATCCGATCACTTTTATTATTTGCGATGCCCGATAAGTAATC
>CABZJG010000008.1 GCA_902525995.1 Paracoccaceae bacterium
CGGTGCGAACGGCCAAGCGACTTGGAGGTTTCGGGGCACTCGCTGCGCGTGGGCGCCGCTCAAGACTTACTCATTAGGGGTTACGACCTCGCGGCGATCATGCGCGCCGGCGGGTGGTCAGACCCAAGCACCGTCTCGCGGTACTTGCGGTTTTCGCAGCACAATATCTGGACCTAATAACATGACCATTTTGACATCAAATCATTGTGCCCTGCCATACTTTCTTATTGTTAACGTACATCGCTCGAATAATTGCTATTATAGCTATGTAAAATAAAGCGACCCTAAATTGATCAATGACGTTAGAAGAAATACTTACTACAAAAAAATATAACGTAATAAAGGGAAATGCCGTAAGTAATGCTTTTCTCAAACTACAAACTTCAAACTCACTTCGCAGTCTACCAGAAATATACATACCGCGAAGGCAGACCGAAGCTAATATAACGAAGCCTAGTATACCATAACGAAACAACCAAAGCGCATATAACGATTCCAGATAAAGATACCCCTTTCCTACACCGGCTCCTATAATCGGCAACTCATCAATTTTCATATTCACTGCCTCTAATTGATCCATTCTATTTCCAATAGATGGAGTAGAACCCGCGAGTCCGGCAACACCACGGTCAAGGTAAGCCTCCCAGACCACAGATATAAACTGTGAAACGTAAGGCAGTAACTTAAACGAAACGATGATGTAAAATAAAATCGTACATATTAATATCATGAAAACGGCTGATACAATCCGCGGATACCGTACTTCAAATGCTAGCGTAATAATCACCATGCCCAGAATCCCTGATTTACTCTGCGCCAAAATGATTGCTGTGAAGAATAATCCAAGTATGAGATAACCTTTTACCGGCGGCAGACAACCAGATCTCAAACGTGCATAAGATATGGCAAAACCAATTCCCATTACAGCCGCAAACGAATATGGAGCAATGAACGATGCAATGGCTTTATTCCGATAAACCGATGCGTCAAGCTTATATAAATCATGAAAAAGCGAATGATCTGGAATAAATACCTCAACGATACCCCACACTGCTACAAAATAAAGTGTTGATAATATTCGACTTATTAATTTTTCTACATCTGAAATCAAACATACAGAAAAGAAAAGCGAGTATGTTACAAACCACATAAACGGTCGCGAAAGCTCTAAAAAATCACTAAAAACTCGTTCATTATCTCTCAAAATTGCAATTAGTAATAAAGAAAATAATGAAACACAAATTAAAAATGCCGGCCGATCCACCTTTCCAGCACCTGAAAACATCAGCACAAATAACATAGAGACAATCGCCAACAAACATGATACTTCGCCATAAGTACCAAATATAAAAGGTGGAAATGGCATAAATACTGAAATCAACATTATAAGTGTTATAATGTTGATGCTATTAATATGCACAAGCTTTATCATATATGTCCAACAGTAAATTATGTTGAGAATTCCAGCTATATTTTTTATCTAATCGTAACTGACTTTCAATTAACAAATCTGGCGTAATTCTTTCACAGTTTTTAATTGCAATCTCCACATCATCAGACGAATACGGGTCAACAAACTGAACTGTCGGAAATTCAGAAAAATATTTCTCCCATGTTTCTGACTGAGAGCATATAATCGGTAAGCCTGAAGCAATATACTCAAATATCTTTACAGGCAAACCACTAAGAAGGTTTTCGTTATTACTGACCAAATGTACACCAATTGATGCGGAATTCAAGATTTCTGGGACCTTGTTTGGTACTATAAAACCCAAATAAACCAATTCACCATTTTCAACTTCTCTTAATACCATTTCTTCGACTTCAGGATCAGCGAAATTACCAGCAATCGCAATTGGCAGTGCAAATTTGTTTTTCAGATCCAGAATAGCCTGTATGCCTCTTTCAATAGAGATCGACCCCACGTATATTGCAGAAAATTTTTTTTCTACACCTGATTGAGATTTAAATCTTGTTAAGTCAGGATAATTCTTGATTAGTTTAGCATCGCACCCTATTTTCCCCTGAATTTTTTCAGTGACAGTAATCACGTCATCACAAAAACGGAATACAAAATAAAAGATGACTTTATAAATTTTTGCGGTGAGAGCTACTGAGTTTGAATTCAGCCACGATTTATTTTGAAAATCTAGGTAATAATCTTCGTGCACGTCGAAAATTACTTTTTTACCTGTAAACTTTAATATAACTGCTAAAAAAAATAGCTCTGGATCATGAAGATGATATATTTTTATATTTTTTTTCCATACATAGAAAATTAAAATAAAAATAGAAGTTAAAATTCTTTTTATTCTCCCTTCCACAACGTAACAGTTTCTTATTTTCACATCATTTATAACTTCGTTGTCTTTTCCGTCACATACGAAAAAGGTAGTATCATATTTAGATGAAAGAGAAGTACACTGATTAAATAAAATCCTAGTATCATAGCGACTGTGAACTGATGATACATGGGCGACCTTAATCATTATGTCGTAACCACTGATAAATTACAGAGAGTTTTCATAACAATATGTCCAAACATAAGGTGAAAGTCTTCACAAATTTGCATATCACTCGAATTTAAAATAACAGCATGGTCGACAATTTGCGCTGCCTTACCACCGCCAAAGCCCAGTATTCCAAGTGCGGTAATATCAAGCTCTTTCGCCTTATTAATTGCTGATATCACATTTGGAGAATTACCACTTCCGCTTATAGCTATTAAAATATCACCCTGTTCGCCTAACGTTTCTAACTGTTTCGCGAAAATTTCATCATAAGACATGTCGTTAGCATAAGCAGTTATAATGCCGATATTATCGCACAACGAGTAGCCTTTAAATGATTTACCTGTATGCACAGACGTCATTTTATTCCAGTCAGTTATATAGTGTGAAGCAGCATAAGCACTGCCACCATTTCCGCATGTAAAAATTTTTTTACCTTGAAGAAAAGCCTTGATAATTTCTTCAATAGCAGATGCCACCATATCTTGATCAACGTTGCTTAGTACATTGATTGTTGTATCAAAATATTCTGAAATTAATTTATTAGTCATCTACTTAGCTCCTTCATAATTTAATCGCCTCTGCCCCACAATCAGTAAATTTAAAGTGGCATTCTCTATAATTTTTCAAAGCATGGCTGATTTTGAGATGATTTTTTTCGTCAGCGTACGTCATAAGAAACCCACCACCACCTGCACCAAGTAATTTTCCGCCAGTCGCACCTGCAGCTAGAGCACTTTCATACGCTGCATCTATTTCTGGATCACTCACACGGTTACTCATTTGCTTTTTTAATGACCAATTTTCGTGCAAAATTTGCCCAATCGCAATACAATCATCTTTCTCTAAGGCCAGCTTGAATTCGCCAACAAGTTCCACCATTCGCTTCATAAGTGTAATTTTATTCGCTGCCTTCATGTTTTCTTTCTGTTCAGACAAAATTGAAGACGTTGATCTAGTTTTGTTAGTATAAAAAAATTGAAGTTTATTTTGTAATGTTTCTAATGCGCCTGCTGTTATATTTACCGGGATAACGTTTACACTATCATCTTTTTTGAATTCATACACCTTTAAGCCGCCAATTGCTGATGCGTATTGATCCTGCTTTCCGATTGGTTCACCGCACCGATCAATTTCAACTTTGCACGCTATTTCTGCTAATTCTTTTTTAGACACGCCTTGCCCCATCTTAACTTTCAACGCGTGAGCAAGCCCAACAGTGAAAGCAGATGACGAACCTAAACCAGTACCTGAGGCAGGAATATCAGCCAGTGACGAAATTTGGACAGGCTGATTGTACTCAACTTCCTTCAAAGTATTCTTGATTAGTGGGTGTTGAATATTTTCTATGTCTCGTGTTCGCTCTGTAGTAGAGTAATGCAAGATATATTCTGACTCAAAACTTGCTTTCACGGATACATACATAAATTGGTTTATAGATGTTGATATCACTGCGGCTTCATGGTTTCTGTAGAAACTTTGCAAATCGCTCCCTCCGCCAACAAAGCTTACGCGAAACGGTGTTTTTGTGACAATTAGTACCAATTATGCACCCTCTCTTTTAAGAATTAAATCTACAGCATCTGTTAATGTATTACATTTGTAATCTGGTGAAACAGCAACTTTCCCATCTTTTCCAGCATAACCAGTAGATAACAAAATTGATGTGATACCTGCTTTTTGAGCTGCAAATATATCCGTCGTGGTATCACCAATGAAGTAAGACGATTCAGATAGATTATATTTATTCATTGCGCTTAAGATCAATCCTGGTTCAGGTTTTCGACAAGAACATTTGATCTTTAAGTTAGCAACCTCGCCGGGATAGCCTTTATCCGGATGGTGTGGACAAAAAAATAATTCGTCTAAATATGCACCCTGTAACCCTAATTCTGTATCAAGTTTTGCGTGAATACGATTAAGTTCCTGTTCTGTAATATCACCTCGTGCAATCACCGGCTGATTGGTTACACAAAACACAAGCAGTCCCGCGTCATTTAAACGCTTTATCGACAGCGCGGCATCGTTTATCAATTCCAATTGATTTAAATTAGTAATCAATCCACACTCTGTATTAATTGTTCCGTCCCTATCCAAGAATACAGCTACTCTTTTTTTTGAAAAACTTAATTTTTGAGGTATATTAATTTTGATATCAGATTGTACTTTAATCAAGCGCTCTGGAGTTCCCATGTCTTTGATATATTCAAATGTTTTATAACTTAAAATATTCTCACCAGCGTCGATTATTTTTGGGAAAGTGTGCTTCGCGATGTCGCTGAATAACCCTTGAACAAGATATCGCTTTATTTTCTTTCGATTTATACAGTATAGAGCTGCATTGACACAGTTTCTTAGTGGCTTTTCATTCTCATGCGGATATGGACTTAAGTTTTTTACCAAGTTAGTCTTTTCATCTATCTCTATAATGTCCGAATCTGATGGATGATTATTTGGATGAACCATGATGGTAGCAACGGAGCTGTTTGATAGATGAAAGTCAAACATCCTCGACAAATTAACGTTTAAATAGGTGTCTCCATATAACAAAATAAATTGGTCAGGTAGGTGATGAATAAATTCTGCTAATGCACCCGCGGTTCCCTTTGCAACTGCTTCTTCCAAATAGCATATGCTTACATCCCATCTTTTACCATCATTAAGATATTCCTTAATTTTTTCGGATTGATGGTGAGTAATAATATAAATTTGTTTAAAACCATATTGCTTACACAACTCAATTTGATGTTCAAGGACAGGCTTTCCATCAATTGGCACCATAGGTTTTGGTAAATCAAAACCAGCATCTCTTAAGCGTGTTCCATATCCACCTGCTAAAATAACAGCGCAACGTTCGTAATTATATGACGAATTCATTTTACCGCCTGTAATTTAATTTCTGCAGAGCTAACAATAAAAAACAACGTATCACAAACCAGGCAGATAAGCTTAAATCGTTCCGATACGTTTTCCAAAGGGTCGTATAATGGGATAATTTATGCGAAGACAATGTATCATTTGTAACTCTGTAAGAGGCTAAGGTCTCATTAAGTCCGTATGCACGGACTCCACTCCTCATAATCAACAGCCACCAAAGGTAGTCTTCACCGTGCTTTTTATTATTTTGGGAGATTATATTATCAGTTAAAAGTTCTCTACTTATCATAACCGTTAAACATCCAATTCCCCGCTTAACGAGAGCCGATGAAAAAGTATATTGTATATCGGTCATTTTATTTTCTATCAAATGACCATCTTCATGTAAAAAATTAAACTTAGTATATGAAAAAGTATGTCCATTTTTTTGCATGAATTCTGACTGTTTTCGCAACTTATCATGATCCCACAAATCATCAGCATCCAAAAAAGCTATATATTTACCTCTTGCTGAATTAATACCGGTAGCACGTGCGTGAGCCGGCCCTTTATCGTCTGTATTGAATATAAACTTTACTCTTGGGTCAGCTTTTATGATGCCTTGGACTATATTTTTTGTATTATCAGAAGATCCGGCATCTACTACCAAAAGCTCCCAAGCCTCAAAACTTTGATTTATTATAGATGTGATTGCTGCAAGAATATATTTTTCAGAATTGAAACATGGCATAATTATTGAAACGCAGGGCTGATCTGTAGTGTCAGTCATTAAATAACCATTGATTATCAAGTAAGTAGGAAACAGTCTCTCTCACAGAAACCTCAATACTATATTTTGGGCTCCAATTATATGACTTCGCCTTCGATATATCCAAAAGCACAAATGGATTATCTCCAATCCATCCACTACGCCCCCCAGTAAAATAAAATTGGGGGTCTACGTTCATTTCACTTGTTATAATTTTCGCCGATTCAGAAACCTTAACGTATTCTTCAGTTCCGAGGTGGAACACCTCATATGACCCAGTTTTAAAAACCTGTTGAGATATATTTTGTACGGCAGCAACACAATCTTCAATGTGCAAGTAACTCTTTTTTTGCTCTCCATCACCTAGTATCTTAAGTGAAGTACTATCTTTGAGGAGCTTTTTTACAAAGTCATAGACGTGCCCATGTGGGTATCTTGAGCCTAGTACGGATACAAACCTATAAACCGCCGCAGAAAAGCCGAAACCCTCACAATAAGCAGATATTAAGCCTTCGCACGAAGCCTTCGACGCGCCATACAGTGACGTTTGTCGTGGGAAGGGTGTAGTTTCCTTCGTTGGAAATCCTAGGGGTTCACCCAATGCCGCCGCGCTAGATGCAAATACAATATTTTTCACACCTGCCTCTCTCATTGTTTCCAATACTCTAAACGTAACTAAAATATTTTGCTCGATGTCTTTATTAGGATGTTGCAAGCCATCCCTGATATCAGCATTTGCAGCCATATGGTAAACAACATCCACTCCTTTAAAAATGTCTACACCAATATGACCTGAATATAGATCAGTTTCGATCAACTGAAACTGTTCGTTCATGAGCGCATTTCTTAAAAATGGCCTCTTACCAGTGCTAAAGTTATCAATACCAACAACGGTATCACCATCGAGCAGATGTCTGTCCGCTATAGAACTTCCAATAAAACCACCTACGCCTGTAATTAAAATTTTCATTTAGCTACCTACTATTCTACTTCTTATCGACTTTAGTCTATTTATGAAAAAAACATCTGTTTTATACTTGCTATGCGGGATAGGTGGAAGCGACATTAGTCCGTCAAATTCTTCCCCTGTAAAGCCTAATTTCTTGACTACGTATTGTTTTAGTTTTTCGTCAATCACAGGAAATTCTATATCTGCCAATTCTTTTGCCCCTTCCGCTCTTGAGATTTCATTATTTCGGATCAAATCTGATAGATGCACGGTACGTTTATCAACACCATATTTTATTGGTAGAATATATGTTTGATAAAATTTTGTGAACTCGGACTCATGATGCTTGCCACCATAGTCTTCCCAATCAAAATATTCTCTTAGTTCTCTAATCGCAGTGAATTTTTCATAGTTAATAAGATTTAACGGTTCTTCAAAATTAGCTCTTAGCCCAAACTGCTTCATCAACAACCAAAGATATGGAGAAAGAGTTGGAAACGACTTAATTTTCTTTCGCCCAAATTTTTGATGGATGTCTTTTATATTCTTATAATCCATTTTATTCCATACCCATGCAGACGGCATGCCATGCTCGGTCCTAAAATTTGTGCCACTTAAAATAGTTTTGACTTTATACTTTTTTGCTAATCGATACATTGATGCGAATATCGCATGGTCGGTTAACATTTCGATATCAATTACACCAGAATAAAAAAATGACCGTTGAAGATCCTTGAATTCACTCCAATCGATGACATGAGTAATTAAATCAAAATTTGATTTTTCTATAATCTTTCCAATGTTCCGTATTGCAACTTTTGAATTCCAACCATTATCAAAATGGACACACAAGATGTTGAGATCTAAGTCCACCGCAAGTTTAGCTAAGTAAGAGCTATCGACGCCGCCGCTTAAACCGAGGAGCGCATCGTATTCACCTCTTCTTCGCCTTAAAATTCTTGATTTCAGAGATGCCAAGTTTTCCCTGGCTTCAGCTTCACTGAATGTATATCTCGATACTTTTTCTTGATGTTCCTTACAGATACTACATAAATTATCAGACTCAATTACAATACCGGGTATGTCCGATGTTAATAGACATTTTATACATTCACGTATCATTTATTGTACCTGTGCAAATCGTTACTACTTGGGTATGAAATGAGGATACCTCGTTGCTTTCCCTTAAATACAAATAACGCACCGCCAGCAACTGCTTCAACTCCAGCATCAAAAAGTTCTTGGACTTCAGCTATGTCTTTTAATCCACCACATCCAATAATTGGAACACTAAGGGAGTCGTGTAAATCGATTAGGTGATCCTTGTCTATACCACCCATTTCTCCATCATTAGAAACGCAATTAACAAAAACCTCACCAACATTGAGATTAAGTGCTGCGTCAATTGCTTCCCTCAAAGATTTGTAACTATGGCGCACTCCGGCATGTGAAAAGACAGTGCGCCTACCAAAAATATCTTTTTTATAATCTATACTAATTGTTATTGCCTGAGATCCAAATTTATTGGTAATTGTTTTAACGAATTCTGGATTTTGCAAAAAAGAGGTATTCAATACAACTTTTTCATAGCCTATTTTAAAGAGCTTTGACACTTGGCTTTCTGATGTAATACCGCCACCATAACTCAATGGCATAAAAGCTTCACTAGCGATATCGCTCAAAATTTCAAAATCAACGTAAGATCTATTTTTGCTAGCCATAAAATCAAGCACAATCAGTTCATCAGCTTCTAATTCATTGAACAGTTTCACCGTGTTAATAGGATCGCCTATATAAATTGGTTTATTAAATTTTCGTGTTTTATAAATTCCACCTTCAGTCAATAAGATAACAGGAATAAGTCGATTATATGGCATTACAATAATCACAAAAATTTTTGATAAGTTCTGCGCCATAAGAATGGCTTTTCTCTGGGTGAAATTGAACTCCAAATATGTTATCTCTCTGAATTCCAACGGTTATAGTTGTACCGTGATTAGTTGAAAGTGTAACATCATTAGGATCATTGCAGACCATGTGGTACGAGTGTACGAAATAAAACTTTTGATAAGAGTCAGCAGCTAACAGCTCGTTTGGCCTTTGAGTTTTCACTTCATTCCACCCCATATGTGGAACTTTGCTTTTCCCGTTCGAATTTAACTTGACTACATTTGCGTCAAGCCAACCAAGTCCTGAAGAAACCCCTTCTTCACTTTGCTTTGCCAACAATTGCATTCCCAGACATATTCCTAATATAGGGATTTTTCTCGTAAACACACATTCTTCGATGTTTTGCAGCAACCCATTCTGCTTAATTGCATGCATTCCAACATCAAATGTTCCATTGCCAGGCAGAAATATGCCCTTTGCTTGTCGCAAATCTGATGGTTCAGAAGAAATATATGCATGATAGCCGACTCTATTCACCATATTACTTAAAGAACCAGAGTTGTTGATATCGAAGTCTACGATAACAAACATTATTTTTTTGACCTTTTGAAACGGTTTAATTTATCTATGACATACTCCTGCTCAAGCTCCGTCATTCCAGGAAATATTGGAAGAGATACTTGTTGTTCTGCAACTTGCTCTGCGATTGGCAATGTGAGATTATTGTGAGGTTTATAACAAGGTTGCTGATGAACTGGCACAGGGTAGTTTATGTTGTACCCTATATTCAATTCATTTAAATATTGCGAAAATTCAGCTCGTCCATCTATTAATATTGGAAAAATGTGAAATGAATTCATAACATCTTCATGAACTTTAATTGTGCGAAACCCGCGAAGTTCTTTTTGATACACTTTGGCTAACTTAAGCCTCTCAGAAGTCCATGCTCGTATATGTGACAGTTTTTCGAGTAAAATGGACGCTTGTAGAGTATCCATCCTGCTGTTCGTGCCTATTACTTCGTGTTCATGCTTTTTCAATGCACCATGATTAAAAAATTTTCGTATATATTCGGCTTCAAATTTATCTCTTGCACATATCGCACCAGCATCGCCCATCGCGCCTAAGTTTTTCCCGGGATAGAAAGAAAATGTTCCGAACCTTCCAAAGTTTCCTGCTGTGATACCGTTAAATGAGGATAAATGCGCCTGCGCGCAATCTTCGATCAAAGTAATTCCACGCTCGCTTAGATACTCAACAATCGGTGTCATAAAAGGCATGTTACCATATAAATGAACTAAAATTACTGCTTTAGTCTTGTCGGTGATTTTAGCTTGGATGTCTTTCAACTCAGCCACCATTGTGTCTTCATCGACATCACAAAATACAGGCTTCGCACCGACTAAATTGACAACTTCAGCGCTGCTGATCCAGGTCATTGACGGGACCACTACTTCATCATCGGGCTTTAAGTTAATCGCACGTAGTGCTCCTAAAATTGCGTCAGTCCCGTTTCCACAAGAAACAACATTTTTCACATCAAACGTTTTGGAGAAATTATCTTCAAACTCCAATATTTCGTTGCCACCGATAAACTTATTATTATGTAAACAATCGAAAAACCTTTCGCCAAATTTTGGGAACAGTGTTTGATTAGCTCTTTTCAAGTCATTGTATGGAACTTTCACTTCAGTCTCCTAGCAGGATTACCAACATAAGTCCCCGGTTCGGTTATATCTTTTGTAACTACAGCCCCAGCACCAATCACCGTATCCGAGCAAATTTTTACTGGCAGTATAGTTGCATTCGTTCCTATTGATACTCTATCGCCAACTTGAGTGTTCAACCACAGTTCTTTATTACCTTTTGCAGGTCCACCGCGCGCAAATTTATCATTAATAAACATCACACCATGACTTACAAAACACTCTTCTCCAATCTCAACCATGGAGCAAATAAATGCATGCGATTGTACCCTTGTTCTAGCGCCTATTTTTGCGCCAGACTGAATTTCGCAAAAGGGACCGATAAATACTTCATCTCCCAAGGTGCAACCGTAAAGATTACATGGCATAATAATTTCAACATTGATACCACATGTTATGTCTTTCACTTCAATATTTTTTCTCACAAACATGTAAGTCTTTCTATTTTAAACCATAATTCTTAATATGATGCTATCTTCACCAATCATGAATGAAATTATCCTTGCTCTAGAGTCGCGTACAAAGACTGTGCTAAAACCATATTTGAATCCAAGTATCGAATTCCTGCGTCATCAAATATTTGGGAAAGAAAAGATAACTCAGTACATCCAATTATAAATAAATCAACATTTTCATTTCTCAGTCTCTGTATAATTTTTTTGGTTTTGCTTATACTAACGTTATCAACTGACTTCCCAGTCTTCACCGCATTGATCATTTCACTTGCAACATTCTGCTCAACTTGTGTGAGAGGAACATATATCGAGCTCGTATATTTCTGATAAGTTTGAAATGTATTTAGATAGCTCGATCCAATTACACTAAATCTTCTCGAGTTAATCTTATCAATCTGCTTTCCAACCTCGTGAAGAAAATTGATAACCTGGTCATCTAATTCCGCCCCCCATTGATCGAATAGAATGTGGGCAGTGTTACAAATAACAGCGCAACAATGAACGTTTTGATTGAGTAAATCGTCAAGTGCATTTCTAATGTATAAAGAAGGATTATCTTCTCCTAAATCAAAATACCGCCCCCTACTAGGTATTTCAGTGTTAACATCAACCAAAACCCTTGGGTACTCCCAATCTTTTTTCGCGTTAAACTGCTTGTAAAAAATTTCTAAAAATTCAAAAGTTGCCCAAGGGGCAACACCTAGAATACCAAGTGTTTTCAATTTCCCACGCTCCCAGTTTCAACAAATTCAAATAAATGGAGTCTCGTTTCTGGGTATTTATTCAATGGGTGGCCTTCCGCGAACATATTTTCATTTCGTAAACACTGAAACCCAAAATTTGAAAACAATTCTTTATAACGTTCGGGAGTTCGATACGTCGCTGAGTAATGCGCATCCAAATGTTCTGAGTAAACATTGTTGAGTTCGTATGCATTAACAACTGCAGTTCCGTCTCTAACCACAACTTTACCTGTAGACGTCAAAGAGTTGCTTAAATTTCGCAAAAGTTGCTTCGCATTATCATCTGTTAGATAAACAAAAAGACCAGATACAAAAATAATATCATATTTTTCATTAATATTATAACTTTGGGCGTCAGAGTGAAAAAACTCAATTGAAGATGCATTTCGTGATACTGCCCCAGCCCTTCCAATGTCTACAAAACTTTTTGAACACTCAACTGCATCAACCTTTTTTGCGCCTCGGTCATGAAATCGAAACGCCCATTGGCCAATCCCGGCACCTAAATCTAAGATGCTTTTGTCATAGGGATCAAGCCAGCTAAAAACTTTCGATTGTTCATCCTTAATTTTTAATTCAAGATTATTAGGGTCCTCTTCCAAATTTGCGAGACTTTCAAACGGCAGATCCTGGATCTTTTGTCCTCGCGCTTCCCAAAATTTCTTGATTTTAGATTCGTCCATGAAATCCCCCTATGATTGTTAATTCATTGATCACATCTACAGGTGCCGCCGTAGCTTTTTGACACGTGTTCAGGATGCGTGTATTACAAATAAAATCACCATTAATATCAGTAATTTCACCTGCAAGTTTGCCTGGTATTGGTAAAAATCGTGTTCCTAATGGTTTTTGTAGTCGTAACGCCATGGCACTCATATCAAAGAGGTAAGACGATATAGTATCTGCCGTAGTAATCCCAGAAATGGGAACCATATCAATGCCACATCCACAAACTGAAGAAAGTAACATCAATTTTTCGAGAGTTAACGTTCCAGCAATACTTTGTTTTGCCAGCCAATCGTCCTCCATCAAGGAATACATAACACCATTAAAACCTATACGCTTCATACCAAAGTCATCTACGGTCTTTTGAATCAAATTTGTCAGATATGCAGTTAATCCAATCGATCCAGGCCCTCCAACGCTAGTGCCGCCTAATAATTCGATTAATCTTGCAACCGAATTCTGACCATCTGGGAAAGGAGCTAAGGAAACATCTACGCCACCAAATCTAAGCGAAGATGTTTTTGAAATGTGCTCCGCAAACCGACGGACTCTGTGCAAAGCGGCAGTGAAAGCGGTAACAAAACTACTCTCAAATTCTTCCAGACAAATTTCCTTATTAGTGTCGAGCAATGCTATTGCGATTTCGTTTGTCTCTAGAGCGATAGTAAAACATGCTTCGCCTTCGTGATACGAGAAGGGAAAAAATGGAGTATTTGGGCCAGCGTTTGCACTTGCTCCAAGCCGAAAACAATTACTACCTTTCCCATCACTTCGGGCGACACAGTTTATTATTTCTGCTGTTTGTTTCAGCGCGTTAATATCAATTTTGTTATTTTTAGTGGGGATGATATTTACAAAAATATTGTGGTGTCGACTCAGCACGTGTGCAACGATATTCTTATCCATTTCTGAGAAATTTGCGCCATATACATCAATCGGCAAACAAAACCAACGGATCCCTGCGCGCGTCGTTATATCGCTAATAGTTTCAACGTAATTGTTTAAACTACTCAAGCCATCACCTTTCACTTTAAGTGGTGGAACAGTCATTCGAACAGTGCGAACTGGACATCCTATAATTTTACCTGCAATGTGCACTTGCTCAGCAAAATTATTAATGATTGTTTTAGCAGAGTGATTAATTAAATGAGTGACGCATACACCTAAGCAAACAGACCTAATCAAAACAAGTTCTCCTTAAAACTAAGAAAACTAGTCGCATCAGTGATTTCTTGCAATGTTTCGCGATCAAGTTCTAGGCTATAAAGATTATTGCCTGACAGCGGCAAACACTCACCAGCAAACTTTTGGGGAAATGTGGCACAACGCTCTGCCCAAGCCTCTATTAATTGTTGATTAGTAATCCAAAAAGCACCCAAGCTTTCAGGGTCGCTAATACTATCCATTTTTCCAGTATAGATTGAATTAATTTTTCCGTCATCGCTTACCTTCAAGTTAATGGCGTTAGGACGCCTGCTTTCAGTTTTTTTTGTAAATACAAACGATTTTTCAAAGTTATCAATTATTATTTGTCTGGTATCTTCATTTACAAAAAGATCCCCTGACAGTACCAGTGTTTTTCTATTGCGAATAGCTAACGATAAACTATGGGCGTTGCCCGTAAACGACCATTCATTATTAACTACATAGTCAAAGTCTGGATATGCTGAGATTATTTCAAGCGCACGATATCCAATAACAACACGAATTGAAAAGTCATGGAATATTTCACGAGCAGTTTCTAATATGTCTTTTCTAGTTTCTGGATGCTTTAATAAACATTTGATGACCCCATCTGCACCAAGACTATGCCCGGCAGCTAATATTATTAAGTCAGGCTTCTCACAATTCATAACAACTCATCCAATCGGTAGGATACGCTAGGTAGTGGGACAGAAAAATCATGTTTTACGGTTTTGTAGGGATATAGATCACCCTGTAATGCTCGTTGTACCACGTCTTGCCAGTCAAAATTATATTGTGGCCTCAAACTTCGAAGAGGTACTTCAGCATACTTTAGTTTAACTGCTGGGATCTTTCTCAAGTTGAGTGATAATGCCACCTCCATTCGATGCTGACCGTCAAGTACTAAGCCATGTTGGTCATCAATTGCGATTGGAACTTTCCAGGTTTCTTCAGAAATGATCTTTTTCTTCAACCAATCAACTCGTTTGGGACTGAACCCCTCGATGTGACGTAAAAGTTTCACTTCAAATAGAACTACTTCCAATTTTCAAACTCCGAGCCTAAGTTTTCGATAAAGCAACATCAGTATATTCAGTTACTGTATTGAATGATTTTATCATATGTTCTTCAACTTGTAGTACGCATATATCGTATAGATGCTCGCTTCCATACATTGAAGCGAAATAATAATTATCGATATTGCTTTTGCACAGACTCTTTCTCAATTTCAAATCTATATCAAAATCTTTTTGGCACACATATAAAAAACCCGCCATGCGATGACTGCCTCTCAGTTTCCAATCAAATTTTGGTTTATATCCTATTTCAACAACTGATCCACTTTCATCCTCAATAACGAAACCTCCCGTATTCTTTGAATGATAGCGGTCTGAAACTCCAATAAAACTTTTTCCTTTCGCAAGATAATTTTTTAGTTTAAATACTACAGATGGTGTAATAATCGTATCCGTTTCGAAGAATAGAACGCCTCCATGGATACCAATTGCCTCTTGTCCAATTAACGCTGAATATATATTACGATCTTTCTCAAAATAATCATTGCGTATTAATTCGATTTCAGTACTTGTATTTTTAAAATGCTCCTCAATATAACGCTTAAGATTCTCATATCCGAAACCACCTATGATTTTTATCGTACGTGGCGACAGGTGCAGTAAATTACTGATTAAATCAGAGAGTACGGTACCTGACTTAAACGGCATTAAGCACTTTGGCTGATTACCATTAGCCCCACCCATCCGACTACCTCGCCCTGCTGCAAGTAAAACAATATCAAACATCACGTCAATCTCCCAAGTATTGTACTCTAAAAGCGGCGTTGAACGTATTTTTTTCAGCTAATTGCATAATAGTATATGTCTCCTTTTGTCTTATTGGGTCGTGACGATATTCGCATGCTTGTTGAAAAAGATTCTCAAAATCACTTTTTTCATCGCAAACAAAATGATTTTTACATAAATAATCGAATTCTTCGTCAAAGAGTTGGTTATTTCGTTGCGATACGCAATAGATCATCGGACGATTCAAAACCATAAAATCATAGATTACAGATGAACCGTCTGTAATAAGTATATCTATGTCTGCAATCTGAGAGCAATAGTTTGACTTATTATCTATTTTTATGATCCCTTGCTCAACGAGATCTAGCCACTTCATCGACAAATCCTCAGGTATTTGCCATTCTGAAAAATCAAAAAATGGATGCGGCCTAAAGATAAATTCTAGGTCACATCGGTTTGTCACCATACTTACGACTTTCCCAATTAATATATCAAAATTTCCCCAACTTCTCGTATAATGGCAATTCCATAATACTTTCTTCTTAAGAGAACTGCGTTTCATTTTTCTACCGGTGTATTCAACCACCAGGTCGCTCTTTGGATGACTTGCCACCACCACTTTGTCATGAGAAAACCCCGAAAAATCAAGGTAGCGTTGCTTAACAATATTTGAAGGGACGAAAATTTTCCTAGCTAACCTGTGTAACAATAGTCCGTATTGCTGCCTTCGCGAATAGTTCGCAGCTGACACTGAAATACCATAAGGTATGTAACAAATATTTTGTGCGAAAATTTTCAAAATTGAGTCTCTATCAATACTTTCAGTATCACAGAATATGTGACCACGAGCGCCAAAAATATCGAGCCAACTAACTTGATTACGGTCTTTAACTTTGAAGCCCTGTATATTTAGAAAACTTTGGTTATTTTTCGACGCTACAAACACAACATTATGGTTCATATTTTTTAAATAATTAGCGACAGGAAGTAATATATCCAATTCAAATTCAAATGGTATATGTAACAAATATATATTACTTTTTGGCAGCATGAATTTGAAACATGCAGAAGTTTTGTTTAACAATAAAAAAAATCCCATTATAAGAGACTTTACAATATTTTTAATTAGATTGAGAATTACTTTGACCTAGATCCCTGCGCACTTTTATAGTATTGCAGGGTTATTATAAAAATAAATGTTGAGACCACGTAAGCAAGCGTATATAAAATAATGTCATTTGCAAAATAAAGCGCCAAACTCACTAGAAATAAATGCGAGATTAATCCAAGAATGGACGCCTTTGATATTAATTCCCCTCGCTCATAATATAAAAAATAGTTCGAGTATAAAAAGTAAATTGATTGCAAAAAGTGGCCTATTAATAATATTCCAAATATATCCATCACATATAGGCCAGAAAATATATTTGTATAAAATTGTAGTAAATAAACAAAAATGTACAGACCCAATCCGAGTGTGAATATTGTTAGTAAATAACCATTTCTAACTCCACTTATTTTAGATTTAGCATTCAACGACAATTCAGAAAATACTTTTACTTTTATGTATGCGTTAAGTGAATTTGCGATAATTGATAGCGGTATCGCAAGTTGCGTAGCGAGGAAATATCTTCCTAACTCAGGTCGAAGCTCAGAACCCATGATTATTAACTTGTCCACATTTGCTAGCATGATTGTTGCAAAGGAATGTGGCATGAGCGGCAGCGCATACGTACACCAAGCCTTTCTGGCCCATTTTTGCCGCACGCTTGAATCAAATTTTGGAAAATTATCTATTATCAAATATAATAAAATGGTACATAAGATAGCCGCAGTTAAAAGTGATACTAAACGACCAGTAACACCAAGTTCAAAAATATTCATAAGTAAAATGGTACAACATAGTGACGTAAATGAATTAATTGCGAAAAATAGCAGGTAAGTAGGAGTATTTTGCCTGAACTGTTGTACGGTAATCAAGCTCAGATTTACATTATAAACATATGCTAAAGTAACCAGTATAACTAAATCTTGCCATATGCTGTTTATGTTTATAAATTTCTGTAATAATAATATTGTAATCAATGAAAATATAAAAATAATAGTATAAATACTTAGCCCGGTATTTTGTAATGCAATAATTTGACTATGCTTTTTTTTGGATACCAGTACTGAAATTTTTCCACTTAGATTAAAGGCTGATAAATACACCAAAATGTTGTATGCAGCAAGTAATGCACCAAGATATCCATATTGTTCACTCGATAAAGCTCTTAAAATAAAAGGCACTGTGACCAAATTGGTGACAGACAGTAATATTGGACCAAGCGACAAGTTTTTTGGATTTTTAATTAATTTTTGCAATAACAATGTAATTCACCAAAAATTTAATTATTCATATTATCAGGATATATATGTTTTAATCACTTGTCGTAGTGACACTTTATAAAAATACGACAACACGAAAGAGGGTGTATAGGAGCCGAGCTTTATTTATTTGAAACCCATACGTTCAGATATAAAATTGCTATCATTATATTGAATTTTTTGCTTGATTTCAATTGAACGATAAATCATGTGGATAAGCTCCAAAGTTTGGATGGCATCATCTATTGTTACTGCGTTATTTTTTATTCCATTTTGGTCTTTTATAATCTCGCGATATACGGCTGCGTGTCCACTTCCATATACATCGTTTGTGTTTTGACTCAAAGTCACCGGTGAGCTCGGTATTTTGCTGGAAAAATTCTCCGCATTACTTTCCATATACCGCATTTCATTTACTGCAAAGCCACCTACTTCGAACGAACCTTTACTGCCTTGTACAGAGAAGCTACCCTCCAAATTTCTAGGTCTAGTACTTGTCGTAGCTTCCAAAGTTCCCACCGCGCCCGAAGTGAATTCTAAAAGTGCGATCACGGTGTCTTCCGTCTCAATTTCAACCCCAAACCTACGATCTACCGCTTGCACAGATTTGACAGGCCCCAAAAACCATCTCATAAGGTCAATGTGATGGCTAGCTTGATTTGATATTACGCCGCCATCCATGGCCCATGTACCTCGCCATTCTGCCAGATCGTAATAAGCTTGCTCCCTGCACCATCGGACTTGCACGCTAGCAATTTGTGGTGTTCCCAAGAATCCATCATCTACAAATTGTTGAGCCCTTAAAATAGGTTCATTAAATCTGTTCTGTTTGACAACGTAAACCTTCCGTCCGAGCTGCCGTGCAAGCGATTTTAGTTCATGTGCGTGGTCAAGCCGTAGCGTTACCGGTTTCTCAATTAAAACGTCAAGCCCAGCGTTAAGCGCATATTTTGCGTGATCGTAGTGGTTGCCTGATTCTGAGAGTATCACACACAAACCAGCGTTATTAAAAAAGCCGCTAGATTTAAAGTCACTAGTTGCTTTAATTCCTTCGTCATGAACGTACTGCGCACACTTAGCCAAATCGATATCGGCAACACCAACCAAACTTATACCGTTACTAACATTCTGCATAATTGCTTGATAGTGCTTCCCTGCGATCCTTCCGCAACCAACAAACACCACATTTAGTTGATTTCTAATTTTCATTGTAAATATCCCTGGTTAAAACTTTTCTGCCATAAGGCTCCAATTCAACCGCATAACGATTTGCAAGAATTAGATCTGACCACTCAGCAAAATTTGATAAATCGTCTGTAAGAAATTTTTGAAGATATGCAGGCAATATAATTTCTGGTTCATATAAATGCACATTTAAATGCGGAATCTTTGATATTTCTTCAAGTAAAATTAAGGAGATTGCTTCTCTTGCATTATCCGAACCTTGTTTCATTTGCGCTCGATACACTCCAATGTTTGAAAAGCCAGAATTCTTTACGTAATTTACAATTTCTTCAACTCTTTGTCGATTGGATGCAAAGATAGATTGAACCAGGGGTGCATTGATACCATATTCAGTCATTGAACTTTGAAATTGCTGTACGTCTTTTGGTAAACAATAGCCGCCAAACCCAAATGAAGGATTGTTGTAGCCGTCTCCTATTCTGGGATCTAAACTAACGCCATCTATTAGTTGTTTAGCATTCAAGCCAAGCTTAAGTGCGAGTGAGTCCAACTCGTTAAAAAAAGCAACTCGAGCCGCCAAGTAAGAATTAGAGGCTAATTTTGTGACCTCTGCAGTCCTATTTTCAGTATGAATTATCTTAGTATCAAGTTGATGTGAAGCTCTTGCAAGCATGCACGCGAACTCTTTGGCTGCAGGTGATGAGGAACCAACAATAATTCTACTTGGGTGTAAATTGTCATGAATAGCCCTTCCCTCACGCAAAAATTCTGGAGAATAGAAACAGTCTGCTAGTTCATATTTTTGTGCAATTCGCTCAGTATAGCCAACAGGCACAGTGGATTTAATAATTAATGGTATTTGCGGATCAATTGAGGAAATCTTTTCAATCATACTATCCAAAGCACTAGTGTCAAAGCTGCCACAGGATGGCTTAAAATTTGTTGGCAAAGCTACAATTATTGCATCCGCTTCTTTGACTGATGGACAAGAAAATAGCTCTGCTTTTAATCTTTTATTTATTAGTGCTTTTTGTAAATGATTATCGATACCCAAATCTAATATTGGTGACTTTCCCTTATTAATTGACGTTACTACATCCTCGCGGATATCAATGACTGTAACAAAAGCTACGCGCGCTAAAACAACCGCAAGCGAAAAACCTACATATCCCGCTCCAATGACCAATATATTATTCACAGTTCAATCCCCACCTATACCATTTTGTCTAACTACAGAGCATTTCGATATGATTAGTTTCACTAAATAACGCTTTATCTATCAAAACACTTAGCGTCTCAGACAGCCGCTTTCAGCGCATCGATCAGATCGGTGCGCTCCCAGCTGAAACCGCCATCTGCATCAGGCGCGCGACCAAAGTGGCCGTAGGCAGCTGTGTGTTGATAAATGGGTTTGTTCAGGCCCAGATGCATGCGGATGCCGCGTGGAGTGAGATCCATACACTCTGACACAGCCTTTTCGATCTGCTCTTCGCTGACCTGACCTGTGCCAAATATGTCTGCATAAATCGATAATGGACGAGCAACACCAATCGCATAGCTCAGTTGGATCGTGCATTTATCTGCCAAGCCTGCGGCCACCACATTTTTCGCCAAATAGCGCGCTGCATAGGCCGCGGACCGGTCAACCTTTGTGGGGTCTTTCCCAGAAAACGCGCCGCCACCATGGGGGGCTGCACCGCCATATGTGTCCACAATGATTTTGCGACCCGTCAGGCCCGCATCCCCATCAGGTCCGCCAATCACGAATTTCCCAGTTGGGTTCACGTGCCATGCGGTATCTGCAGTGATCCAACCCTCGGGCAGCGTTTCGCGGATATAGGGTTCGACCACCAGACGCACATCATCGGATGTCATCGCTTCATCCAAGTGCTGCGTTGATAAAACGATGGATGTCACGCCGACGGGCTTCCCGTTTTCATAGCGCACAGACAGCTGCGATTTTGCATCCGGTCCCAATGTGGGTTCTGTGCCATCCTTGCGCACCTCTGCCAAACGGCGCAGGATCGCGTGCGAATACTGAATAGGTGCGGGCATCAATTCTTCGGTTTCATTGGTGGCATAGCCAAACATGATCCCCTGATCGCCTGCGCCTTCATCTTTGTTATCTGCTGCATCCACGCCTTGGGCGATATGCGCCGATTGTTCGTGCAACAGGTTCGTCACCTCGACAGTCTCGTGGTGAAATTTATCTTGTTCATATCCAATATCTTTGATGAAGGCGCGCGCGATCTCATCAATGCGGCCCATATAGCTTGATAATTTCTCTTTGTCGGACAGGCCAACTTCACCACCGATCACAACGCGGTTCGTTGTGGAAAATGTTTCGCAAGCAACCCGTGCCTCTGGCTCTTCTGCCAAAAAGGCGTCCAAAACCGCATCTGAAATGCGATCGCAGACCTTGTCGGGGTGTCCCTCAGAAACAGACTCCGACGTAAATACATATGTGCTTCTTGTCATTTGGCTTTCTTTCCTAGTATCTGTAATGTTCGGGCTTGAATGGGCCTTCTTGTGTGACGCCGATGTAGTCTGCTTGATCTTTGGCAAGCGTTGTAAGCTTCACACCGATGCGATCCAAATGCAGGCGCGCAACCTTTTCATCCAAATGCTTTGGTAGGATGT
>CABZJG010000009.1 GCA_902525995.1 Paracoccaceae bacterium
CGGGGCAACACCGACAGATTGCATGGCAATAACCCGCGCCTTTGGCGTCAGCCCTTGTTTTGCGGCGGCATCTTCTGAGGCAAGCAACATTGCAGCGGCGCCATCGTTGACCCCTGATGCATTGCCGGCGGTCACGGATAGGTTATCACCGTTTATTCCGCGCAGCTTAGCTAGTTTTTTACGCCCAGCGCCGGGGCGGGGATGTTCATCTCGGTCTAAGATGATCGGATCGCCCTTGCGCTGAGGCAAAGTGACGGGCGAGATTTCTGCGCCGAAAAGGCCGCGTTCCTGCGCGGCGGCCCAGCGCGCTTGCGAGCGCTCGGCAAAGGCGTCTTGATCTTCTCGGCTAATCGAAAACTCTTCGGCCACATTATCTGCTGTTTGTGGCATGCTATGGGTGCCATACGCCTGTTGCATTTTCGGGTTGATAAAACGCCAGCCAATTGTGGTGTCGTAAATCTCTGCCTTACGGTCAAAGGCGGCTTTTGCCTTGGGCATAACAAAGGGCGCGCGGCTCATACTTTCAACACCGCCGGCGACCGCCACATCATATTCGCCAAGTTTTATTGCTCGCGCTACTTGCCCAACAGCTTCAAGACCAGAGGCGCATAGCCGGTTAACGGTAACGCCCGGCACGGTTTCAGGCAGGCCGGCCAAAAGCGCCGCCATGCGGGCCACATTTCTGTTATCTTCCCCGGCCTGGTTGACGCAGCCATAAATCACATCATCCAAACTGGACCAATCAACCGATGGATTGCGCTGAATTAAAGCGGAAATGGGTAAAGCTGCTAGGTCATCGCAGCGCACATTTGCAAGTGCCCCCCCAAATTTACCAATGGGTGTGCGTTGGGCATCGCAAATATAGGCTGACGTCACGGCTGCTGCCCCCTGTATTTTGCTTAATGTATACAGGATGCGTTCTTATTCGTCAATATTAAGGTTACATAATGGTGGTATAATTGGATAAAATGTGTAACGTTTTAGATTTGATTTTCTAACGGAGTCTTTGATCTGTTGTTTGATCAAAAAACAGAGCGGCGCCATGATAAAACTCAAGGCCGACATCCTGTCCAGTTGACAACTCGTTGTCGTCATCAATTTCGACAATGATCCGCTCGCCTGTTGGGCTGTTAAGATACGCATAACTGACGCCGCCTAAGCGTTCGTGAATATCAATTTTTAAACCAGTTTTTGACATATCCAAGCGCAAAGCCTTTGGTCTAAGTCCAACAGTAACTTTAGTGCCATCAGCTGGCAATTTGATGGATGTTTCAATGGAATGGTCATTCAGCGCCGGTACAACTATTTGGTTTGAGCGCACAATGCCGTCGAGAAAGTTCATTGCTGGCGAACCGATAAATCCAGCTACGAATTTATTCTCAGGATCATGATACAGATCCATTGGGGCGCCTACTTGTTCCACATGGCCTGCGCGCAATACGACAATTTTATCCGCTAGGGTCATAGCTTCAACTTGATCATGGGTCACATAGATCATCGTTGCGCCAATTTCCTTATGCAACCGAGCGATTTCTACCCGCATGTCAACACGAAGTTCTGCATCTAGATTTGACAGGGGTTCATCAAACAAAAACACCTCGGGCCCTCGCACAATCGCACGTCCGATTGCCACACGCTGCCTTTGACCGCCTGATAGGGCTTTCGGTTTTCGATCTAAGTAGTCTTCAAGTTTTAAAATCCGGCCTGCTTCAGCAACTTTTGACTGAATTTCAGACTTTGGATGCCCCGTCATCTTTAATCCAAAACCCATATTTTCAGCGACGGTCATATGCGGATAAAGCGCGTATGTTTGAAACACCATTGCAACGCCGCGGTCGGCAGGATCCGCTTGGGTTACATTTCTGGTGCCGATTTGTATATCACCAGCGGTGGTTTCCTCTAAGCCAGCGATCATCCGAAGAAGTGTTGACTTTCCACATCCCGAAGGCCCAACAAAAACACAAAACTCGCCATCTTCAATATCCAGATCAACGCCGTGTATGACTTGAACTTCACCATATTTTTTGAAGGTATTTCTGAGTTTTACACCGGACATTGTTAGCTTCTTTAAGTTGGGAATTGCCAATTTTCTGCCGCCTGTGATATTTCAGATGCAGCTGTTTGAAGTGTGGTTGCATGCGCCTTAAGGCTTTCAAAAGAATGCCTTTGGGTGCTTGATGTGAGCGATAGTGCGCCAAGAGAGTTGTCTTTTGTGTTCAAAATCGGCACTGCAATACAGATAATGCCGGGTTCATGCTCTTCTCGGTCAAAGGCTACTCCGCTGTCAGCGATCTGCAAGAGTTCGGCGCGCAGCGCTTCTGCTGATGTTATTGTAGTGGGTGTATACCCATAATAGGATTGTTTAGCGATTGCCCTGTCTTGCAATTCAGCAGGCAAAAAGGCCATGATCGCTTTTCCAACACCAGTGCAGTAGCCGGGTCCGGACTTGCCAGCTGAGCGAAACATTTCAATAGGTTCTGCAGCGTTGCGCTTGTCTACATATAACACCTGACCTTCATCCATTTGTGCAAGATGAAGCGTTTCGCCCAGCTCTTTGGCCAGTCTGTCCAATATGGGGCGTGCCACTGGAGCCAGTGCACTTTGACGCCATGCAGCATGGGCCAGCCGTACCAAGCGTATTCCAGGCTGATATGTCGCCCGGTCGACATCAAAGTTCAGCATGCCTTGATTGGTCAGGGTTTGTACCAAACGATACAGGGTAGCTTTAGGATGAGGGCTGTTTGATAAAAGCTCCGAGAAACGAACAGGGCGGTCAAAACTGGCGATTAAATCCAGAATTTCCAGAGCCTTACCGACTGTACCATCCACAGTGGTCTGTTTGCTCATGTTCCCGGCCTTTCCTTGTTCCATTTTTAGGTGGCACGAAGTTGTTGACAACCTACGGGATTCGCCCCATTGTTTCAATAGTTAGAAAAAGGTTTCATTATTTGAAACCAATGTCAACTGGAGAAATGGGAGGAACTCATGACAAATACACTAAAGACCAAGCTGGGCACGATTGCAGCAACAACTGTTATTGCAACTTCTGCCTTTGCCGGAGATTTGGTTATCACATTTGATGACTTAAACCCCGGTCCAAAACAGGCATTCGAGGATGCAGTCGCCGCATTCCAAGCTGCCAACCCGGACATTAATGTCACAATCAACAATAACGACCGCGAAGCGCATAAATCAGCTATTCGTAACTTCCTATCAGCCAACCCACCAGATGTTACATCTTGGTATCCAGGTAACCGTATGGGACCGTTTGTAGATGCAGGTCTGTTTGAACCCATTGATGATCTTTGGGCTGAAAATAATCTCAATGAAGACATGGCCGCTGTGAAGCCTACAATGTCAAGAAACGGTAAAACCTGGGGTGTACCATATTCATACTACCAGTGGGGCGTTTATTACCGCAAAGACATCTATGACAAATTGGGTCTATCTGAGCCAAAAACATGGGATGAGTTGCTGTCAAACTGTGACGCTCTGAAAGGTGTTGGCGTAACACCATTTACGATTGGTACAAAGTATCTTTGGACCGCAGCAGGTGTCTTTGACTACCTGAACCTGCGCACCAACGGGTACTATGTACACAATGCACTGACAGACGGTAAGATCAAATATACCGACGACCGGATCCGTGCGACATTTGCCAATTGGGAAGAAATGCTGGACCGTTGTTCCTTCATTGACAACCACGCGTCTATGGATTGGCAAGGTGGCGTTGCAGCCTTTGCAAAAGGGGACGCCGCCATGTACGTTATGGGCAACTTCTCAGTTGGGGCCTATCGGGATGCCGGTTTGACTAATGATCAAATCGATTACTTCCAGTTCCCTGAAATCACACCGGGTCTTCCAATGGCAGAAGAGGCGCCAGCAGATGCGTTCTTCATTCCGTCAGGTGCGAAGAATAAAGAGGATGCGAAGAAATTCCTCGCGTTTGTCGCCCAAGCGGATACCCAGTCAAAATGGAACATGGCCATTGGTCAGTTGCCACCAAACTCTAAAGCAACCGTCGGTGATGATAAATTCATCCAAGAAGGATTTGCTGTAGTCTCTGGTGCCGCTGGTCTTGCCCAGTTCTATGACCGTGACGCGCCGGCCGCTATGGCGTCAGAAGGTATGAAGGGTTTCCAAGAGTTTATGTTGGACCCAAGCAAACTGGATGCAATCCTCGAGCGTTTGGACCAAGTCCAAGCCGAGGTGTATAAGTAATACCAAGCCAATTGGCGGGCGCGCATTGTCGCGCCCGCTTTACCAACTTTGAGGAGCGCAATGCAAACCGACATCTCACATACTCAATCAAGCTGGATGTCGCGCCACAAGTTGGACATAGCGCCTTTTATTTTTTTAATCCCGGCATTGTTTTTCTTTTTTATCTACGTTGTGATGCCAATTTTCCAATCATTGCAGTTGTCGCTTTATGAATGGAATGGTCTTTATGACGGCGATGGCCAATCAACAGCATCCTTTATAGGTTTGGAAAATTACCGTAATCTTTGGATTGACCCAAATTTCTGGATTTCAATTAAAAACAATCTTTTATGGTTGTTTCTTTATATGTTGGCTGTTCCTGTTGGCTTGCTGATCGCGATTTTTTTAAACCAAACCGTCACCGGTATTCGGATTTATAAATCGCTTTTTTTCTTTCCGTTTGTGATTAGCCAAGTGGTCGTAGGGTTGATATTTGGTTGGTTTTATAACCCTGACTTTGGTATTGTCGCGAAAGTTTGGCAATTTTTCTTTTGTGAAGAAACCATCAATTTTATTGGGAATAAAACAGTCACATGCGCACGCCCTGTGCCAGATATATTGTCCAGTGCGGATTATGCGACATACGGTATTATATTTGCAGGTTTATGGCCCCAGGTTGCCTATTGCGTCATCTTGTATCTGACCGGTCTCAATAATGTCGCTGCAGATCAGATTGAAGCGGGCCGACTTGATGGCGCCAAAGGTTGGAAGATGCTGTGGTATGTGGTGCTGCCTCAATTGCGCCCAGCGACCTTTATTGCGGTTGCTGTTACGGTTATTGGGGCTTTGCGATCCTTTGACATGATCGCAATTATGACCCAAGGTGGGCCATACGGCATGACCAATGTGCTCTCTCATTATATGTATGAGGTCGCAATAAGCGAATATGGCGAGCGCTATGGGTATGGATCAGCTGTCGCAACTGTTTTGTTTTCAATCATGATGGTCTTTATCAGCTATTTTTTGTGGCGCATGTACCAAGACGAACGGCGAGGTGCCTAGATGTTTCCACGTCCTATAGAGCGGGCAAGTACAACAACCCGTGTAGCATATCAGTCGTTTCTGCCATTTGCGTTGTTTTTATGGCTACTACCACTGCTTGCCATTTTTCTGACGTCCATGCGCGGAGCTAAAGATATCAATACCGGAAACGTTTTTGGCTGGCCAACTGAGTTCAAGCTGATTGAAAACTATTATACTGTTTTCGCTCAAACTGAAGCGGTTAAATATTTGATCAACAGTTTTATGATAACCTTACCAACGGTTGCAATCTCTGTGTCTTTGGCGTGTTTGGCCGGCTACGCGCTTGCTGTTTACCGGTTTCGCTTGGCCTTGCCATTGTTTTTTCTTTTCGTTGCGGGCAATTTTGTGCCGTTCCAAATCCTGATGGTTCCAGTACGGGATTTATCTGTTCAAACGGGTCTTTATGACACCATTGCCGGCCAGTTTCTGTTTCATGCCGCTTTTCAAACAGGGTTTTGCACTCTGTTTATGCGAAACTTCATAAAGGCCTTGCCGTTTGATTTAATTGAAAGTGCTCGCGTTGAAGGCGTCGCAGAGTGGCGTATATTTTGGTACATTATCGTGCCGCTTGTGCGGCCTGCAATTGCCGCGTTGGCGGTCTTGATTTTTACATTTGTCTGGAATGATTTCTTCTGGGCCAATGTTTTAACCCAAGGCGAACAGGTTAAACCGATCACCGCAGGTGTGCGCGCCCTAAATGGTCAGTTTATCAGCAATTGGCATCTGGTTTCAGCAGCCTCGCTTCTGGCCGCTGTCCCGCCGGTGGTTATGTTTTTCCTGATGCAACGGCATTTTATTGCCGGTCTTACGCTTGGTGCTGTGAAATAGGTGGAGTTCTGGTGGTGGAACATAAAATTACATTTATTGGAGCTGGCTCTACCATTTTCATGAAAAATATCCTTGGGGATGTTTTGCAGTATCCGGCGCTTCAAAATTCAAAAATTGCCCTGATGGATATTGATCAAACGCGGCTCAATGAAAGTGAACTCGTAGCGCAAAAGCTGGTGGAGACACTATCGGCAGACGCAAAGATTGAAACGTATTCCCAACAGCGTGCAGCTCTTGATGGCGCGGACTTTGTTGTCATTTGCTTTCAAATTGGTGGATATGATCCTTGCACAATCATCGATTTCGAAGTGCCGAAAAAATATGGGTTGCGCCAAACCATTGCCGATACTTTGGGTGTGGGCGGTATTATGCGCGGACTTCGCACGGTGCCGCATTTATGGTCCCTATGCGAAGATATGCGCGCAGTATGTCCCAATGCGATTATGCTGCAATATGTTAACCCAATGGCCATTAATTCCTGGGCCATCGGGGCACGTTACCCTGATATACGGCAGGTTGGTTTATGCCACTCTGTGCAAGGCACAGCCGAAGAGTTGGCGCGTGATTTAGCAATTGATGTGTCGGAAATGCGCTACCGAGCTGGCGGCATTAATCACATGGCGTTTTATCTTGAACTAGAGGGGCGCGATACTGCGGGAAATTGGCGCGATCTTTATCCTTTGCTACAGGGAGGCTATGCGCAAAAGCGGATACCTGTTGCGACCGGAGCAAACCCGAGATGTCCTAATTTTGTTCGCTATGAGGTGATGAAGCATTTTGGTCTTTTCGTCACCGAAAGCTCAGAGCATTTTGCCGAATACGTGCCGTGGTTCATCAAGTCCCATCGTCCCGATTTAATCGACCGTTTTAAAGTTCCTCTTGATGAATATCCGAAACGTTGCGAAGAGCAACTTGCCGATTGGAAAGACCAAGTGGTACAGTTCCGCTCATCCAAAGAAATAGAAATTCACCAAAGCCATGAATATGCCGCCCAGATTATGAATGCAGTTGTGACAGGCTCTCCGGCTGTAATTTATGGCAATATACCAAATCAGGGATACATTCCTCAACTGCCAGAGGGATGCGCTGTCGAGGTGCCCTGTTTGGTTGATGCCTCTGGCATCCAACCCACTTGTATTGAGGATATTCCGCCACAATTGATTGCGCTTATGCGCACCAATATCAACGTTCAGGAATTAACGGTTCAGGCCTTGCTGACGGAAAATCGGGATTTTATTTACCACGCGGCAATGTTGGACCCCCATACAGCGGCTGAACTAGACCTTGATCAAATCCGCAGCCTTGTAGATGAGCTGCTTATAGAACATTCAAATTGGTTGCCAAAATGGCTAGAGGACACGAGAGCGGCATGAGTGGATTTGCAACTTTTCACGATCTAAAGGGCGCATCGGTTTTCATTACTGGTGGCGGTGCTGGGATCGGCGCTGCATTAACCGAAGGGTTCCTTGCGCAAGGATGCAGGGTGGCTTTTGTCCAACGGTCCGACGCAAGCCAGTTCGCGAAAGAAATGGGTAAGAAATATGGCCATGCCCCTATATTTTTACCTTGTGATATTACTGATGTTGCGGCTTTGCAAAAGTCGATGGAAATGGGGGCTGAGGCCAATGGTCCTTATTCTGTTTTGGTAAACAATGCTGCAAATGATGCCCGGCATGAGCTTGAGGGTTTTTCCGTTGAGGCTTTTGATCAATCCATGGCGGTTAATCTAAGGCCGCATTTTTTCACCGCGCAAACAGCCGCACCGGCGATGAAAGAACTGGGCGGAGGATCAATAATTAATTTTTCCTCTATTTCTTATATGATGGGCAATGCAGGCTATCCCGCCTATGCCGCCTCAAAATCGGCTATCACAGGTCTCACCCGATCTTTGGCGCGTGAATTGGGACCTGACAATATTCGCGTCAATGCGCTGATGCCGGGTTGGGTTATGACACAGCGGCAAAAGGAT
The DNA here is from genome assembly GCA_902525995.1 of Paracoccaceae bacterium. Classification (GTDB taxonomy): domain Bacteria; phylum Pseudomonadota; class Alphaproteobacteria; order Rhodobacterales; family Rhodobacteraceae; genus CABZJG01. Next base: position 8,081 of record CABZJG010000009.1, read on the forward strand.
CTTTGGGTGACAGAAGAAGGCCTTGAACAACATCTGTCCCGTCAATGCTTGAAAAGCCTCTTGTCACCCTCGGATATCGTGGATGCAACATTGTTTTTGGCCTCAAAGGCCAGCCAGATGATGACCGGTCAGGCCATGGTTGTTGATGGCGGCGTTGTGGTTACAGGTTGATGAAGGATATGCGTGTATCTCAGCCAGACTGGCTTGCAGCCGATTGGGGGACATCCCATCTTCGGATTTGGGGCATGCGTGCCAATGGCGAAGTGATCGGGCGGCAATTTGGCGATTGCGGCATGTCCCGTCTTGCAAGAAATGAATTTGAGGCGGAATTCATTAAGCTTGCAGACCCATTTCTGTCCAATGACAAAACCTTGGATGTTATTTGTTGTGGCATGGCTGGTTCGCGGCAGGGGTGGGCAGAAGCCTCATATGTTGGTGTTCCTTGCCGTCCCCCGGGAATGACGCAAGCGGTGCAGGTTGAAACAGCTGACCCTCGGATAAACGTGTATATTTTGCCTGGTATTAAGCAAAATACACCGTCTGATGTAATGCGCGGCGAAGAAACCCAAATCCGTGGATTCATGGCTACAAACCCAGACTTTGACGGGGTAATTTGTTTGCCAGGAACCCATACGAAATGGGTACATGTAAGCGCTGGCGAAATCGTGAGCTTTCAAACTTTTATGACTGGCGAGTTGTTTGCATTGCTCAGCAAAGCCTCTGTTTTACGCCATACGGTTCAATCTGACGGTTGGGATAAACATGCGTTTCTGCAAGCTGTTGACAGGTCCTTTAGTCGTCCCAGCGCAGCTGCTGCGCATCTCTTTACCTTGCGCGCCGATGCCTTGCTAAATGACCCTTATGAAAATGTGGCGCGCTCCCAGTTATCCGGCATTTTGATTGGAATTGAACTGGCCGCTGCCCGGCCATATTGGCTGGGTCAAAATCTGGCGGTTTTAGGATCGCATGAGATTGCAAATGCCTACCAACTGGCACTTAAAGCACAAGGGCTTGAGGTGACTATGGCGCAATCGGAAGAAATGACGCTTGCAGGCTTAAAACATGCGCATTTCGCACTTCGGAGTGTGCCAAGCAATGCGTGAAATTATAGCAATTCTTCGCGGAATAACACCACCTGAGTGTCTTGCCATAACAGAGGCGTTGATTGCGGCAGGTATTCATAAAATTGAAGTGCCTCTTAATTCACCTGATCCGTTTCAAAGTATATTGCGCATGTCGAAAACATTCGGTGATGATGCGGTTATTGGGGCAGGGACAGTGCTCACAGCCGAGGATGTCGGCAGGCTAGCCGATATCGGAGCCAAAATGGTGGTTTCGCCAGATTGCAACCCTGAGGTCATCTCAGCAACAAAATCAGCAGGGTTGTTGTCCTATCCAGGATGCTTCACGGCCACAGAATGCTTCACTGCCTTGCGCTTTCGTGCCGATGGGCTGAAAATATTTCCTGCCTCTCTGATGGGGCCAAAGGGTCTTTCTGCCCTTCGCGCCGTTTTGCCTCAAAAAACTGCTCTTTATGCAGTAGGTGGTGTGGGCCCAGATAATTTCGACGACTGGCGCAGCGCAGGTATTACGGGATTTGGGCTTGGGACAAATCTTTATGCGCCCGGCATGGACAGTCAAACTCTTTCAAATCGGGCTAAAATGATAGTAAAAGCCTATGATGAGAGTGAGCAAGAATGACCGTTTTTGATCCCACCCCCTGCAAGTTGGGCGAGGGGCCGCTGTGGCACCCAACTTTGGGGAGTCTTTTTTGGTTCGATATTCTGTCCAAGCAATTCTACATGGCACATGAAGACGAAGTCACTGTTTGGGACTTTCCCGGCCATGTTTCAGCAGCAGGCTGGATCGATCAAAATAGCCTGCTCATCGCCAGTGAATCCGCGCTTGAAGTATTTGATATAGCGACCGGGCGTTCAGACCGTATTGTTGCGCTTGAAGCGGACAATCTCAAAACCCGTTCTAACGATGGGCGCGCTGATCCTTGGGGTGGATTTTGGATTGGGACCATGGCGAAGGATCATGAGAAACATGCGGGCGCCATCTATCGATATTTTCGCGGCGAGTTGCGTCAACTTTTACCAAATATCTCAATTTCGAATGCCATTTGCTTTGCGCCTGATGGCAGCTTTGCCTATTTTGCAGACACCTTTTGCCAATCTATTCAAAGATGGCGATTGAACGAAGCGGATGGTTGGCCGGTGGGCGAACCAGAGCGGTTTATTGATCTGAGGCCCGAGAACCTTAATCCGGATGGGGCCGTTGTTGATGCGGTAGGAAATATTTGGAATGCCCAGTGGGGTGCCCATCGAGTGGCGGTTTATGATCCAGAGGGAAACTTCCTTGATCAGGTCACTTTTCCAGCCAGCCAAATATCTTGTCCAGCCTTTGGCGGTGCGGACTTATCAACATTGTTTGTCACCTCTGCGGCCGTTGGTGTTCGTGAGCCATTGGCAGGACAAACATTTTTTCAAGCCACAGAAGCCTTAGGGCAGGCTGAGCATCAAGTCATCTTATGAGTTTGTCATGCAGCGTAGTTTAGGCACCTGTTATTACCCGGAACATTGGCCCAAAGAGGTTTGGGCTGATGATGCAAGACGGATGGCTGATGCAGGTTTGACTTGGGTCCGTATTGGCGAATTTGCATGGAAAAGAATAGAGCCCAGCGAGGGTGAGTTTGAGTTTGACTGGCTGGATGAAGCCATAGATGTATTGGGCAAAGCTGGCCTAAAGGTGGTTTTGGGAACTCCAACAGCAACGCCGCCGAAGTGGGTTTTGGACAAATATCCCGATATGCTGGCAGTAGATATTGAGGGCCGTCCTCGCCGGTTTGGGTCTCGTCGGCATTATTGCTTTAGCCATCAAGGCTATATTGAGCAGTGCCGTGATATTGTTACTAGATTAGCAAAGCGCTATGGCAGTAACCCTTATGTGCAAGCATGGCAAATTGACAATGAATATGGATGCCATGATACATCGCTGTCATATTCCGACGCGGCGCGTAGGGGGTTTCAAGAATGGTTGAGATCACAATTTCCAGGTCACAATAACAACGGTGATATTCAAGCTTTAAATAAGGCATGGGGAAATGTTTTTTGGTCAATGGATTATGCCTATTTTGAAGATATTGACCTACCTAATCTAACCGTTACCGAGCCAAATCCAGCGCATGTTTTGGCATTTAGGCACTACACCTCGGATCAAATTGTTGGCTTTAACCAAGCCCAGCTTGAGATTATTAAACGCCACTCTCAGGTGCCTGTTACTCACAATTACATGGGCCGCATTACTGATTTTGACCATTTTAAAATGGGCTCTGAAATGGATTTTGCCAGTTGGGACAGCTACCCACTTGGCTTTTTAGAGGACCGCGTTGGCGCCACTATAGAAGATCAAAAACACTACGCACGCCAAGGTCACCCCGATTTTCAAGCTTTCCATCATGACCTTTACCGGGCTGTTGGCAAAGGTCGTTGGTGGGTGATGGAGCAACAGCCGGGTCCGGTCAATTGGGCGCCGTATAACCCTGCGCCGTTGGATGGCATGGTGCGTCTTTGGACGTGGGAAGCCTTTGCCCATGGCGCAGAAGCGGTTTGCTTTTTCCGCTGGCGACAGGCCCCATTTGCACAGGAACAAATGCATGCAGGTTTGCTGCGCCCCGACAGCGTCGCAGCCACTGGACTGAAAGAAGCGCAACAGGTCGCTCAAGAGTTGGCCTCGGCCCCAACCGTCTCCCCTAATCAGGCGTCGGTTGCGATTATTTTTGATTATGCCGCTGATGCCGCATGGGATATTCAACCGCATGGTCAAGGCCTAAGTTACTTCGGGCTAGTGTTTGATTGTTATTGCGCTTTGCGCAAACTGGGACTTTCGATCGATTTTCTTTCGGCAGAATCACGTGATTTTAGCGCCTATAAACTCGTGCTGGCACCTGGCATGATGCATATGCCAAATGACTTGAAGCAAGCACTAGCCGAGAGTGAAAGCCAAGTCATTCTTGGACCGCGCAGCGCTGCACGGGATACGCATATGACAATCCCAACACCGCTTCCCCCTGATCTGCTGCCCGGGCTTGATGTAAAAGTAACGGCTGTGCAAAGCCTGCGGCCCGATTTGCCGACGCCTCTTTCGAAGGTTGGGGCAATCATTGGCTATCAAGAAAGCTTGGAAAGCAATGCAGAGGTCGTGCTATCATCAACAGATGGGCATAAGGTAGCTGTTAAACATAGCAATATGCTTTATCTTGGGGCGTGGTTGGACCAATTAGGATTTATGAACTTATTCGAAAGTTGCTGCACTGCAGTTGGGGTGTCCACCGTTCACATGCCCGAAGGCGTGCGCCGCCGATTAACTGGCCATGAAGAGTTTTGGTTTAACTATAACCCACAGGCCATTGAAACCATTTTGGGAAAAATAAACCCAGCAGATTTCATCAAGAAAGAATTTTTGGAAAAACCCTAGCTTTGTTACGTCGTTCACTTCGGCCAAAAGATATACACAAATATATCCAAAAAGCTGGTCGCTTGTGGTTAAATTTGGTTCTTTCGCAGTAAGTAACTGTCCATAATCCAACCATGTTGTGCGCGGGCATTCGCTCTCAGTTTTTTTATGTCTTCGCAACATTGATGCAAAGGACCTGACGCTAAAATTTGCTCTGGCATGCCTAAAAATGCCCCCCACCAAATGGTAAAGTCTCTGCCATCTAATTGATCAAATGAACAATCCCCGTCCAGCATCACAACTGCTGATTTTACAGTGTTTGGCCACCCTTTATCGCGTAGGTTCCGGCCGGTCATAATCATAACTGGCTCTGCCAATGTGTTGAGCGGTATCTTATGTGCGGCTGTCAAAAGCTGCACCGAGGTCAGGCCGGGCACTACATTGATACTCACTTGCTGCTCTTGGGCAATTAAACGGTTCGCAATTCTTATGCTGCTGTCATAAAGAGATGGATCCCCCCAAATCATCAACGCAATGCGTCCTCCATTTGGGCAGTGCTTAAAAATTTCATTGCGCCACAATATGGCAATTTGCGCGTGCCAGTCCGTTACCCGCTTTAAATACGAGCTTTCTTTTGGGTCGCGGACGGGTAGCCTAAATCGTGCAATTTTTGGAATTGGCGACAGCAATTTTTCGCAAATTACTAATCTGAGATCCGCAAGATCTGATTTATCATCTCCCTTTTCTGGAATGAGTATGAGGTCGGCGGATTGCAGCGCACCCACCGCCTGAGCGGTCAGGTGATCTGGATTGCCCATACCAATTCCAACAAGAGAAAGATTTATCATAGAAAGATGGTCCTAATAAATACGGCCCCTGCAGTGAGCAGAGGCCGTGTATGTTCGATTTGGTCAGGATTAAGCAGAGTAAACGCGCGCTTGCACAAACCCTGTTTTTTCCAAAGACCGCATCGCCTTTGCACCCGCAAGAACGGCGAGATCAACAAGCGGTTCAATAATTATCACAAGCATGTAAGCAAGTCCAAAGCTGGTCACCGATGCCAGCGTTTCTGCTCCAAACCCTTGGCCATAAATAGCCCAAAATGCAACCCACGCCACCACACCGGCTTGGTAAGTGGTCGATAGCTTAAGCGCTTGTGTGTAGCTCAAATCTGCATAGGCCGTGTCGGGGGCAATCACGCGTTTTGCCAGCGCTGAAACAGCAAACAATGGCACCAACAGAGTGGTGGTGTTAATGAAATACTGTGGCAGATCTGCGGGGGCGAACAGCAGACCTTGCAAAAGCAAACCCGCCGCAAGTCCAAACGCGGCAGGTGCTGCGCCAAAGAGCAAAAACAAGGTGGACCCTAAGATAAAGTGGACTTCGGACACTCCAACTGGAAAGTGGGGGAGCACTTGAAAAAATGTGAAGGTCGCAGCCATGGCCAAAACGCAACGCGATGCAAAAGAGGCCATTCCCGCCGACTTAAGTGACTGCAGTGTCAGTTTCAAACTATACCAAGCGGCGCCTGCAGCGGTCGCATAACTAAGTGCAATTTTTGCACCATTTACAATTCCTGGTTCGATGTGCATTTTCGCTCCCTCTGCTCACTTCCCCGTGAGCTGTTCATAGGTTTATCTAAGGCCCAGACCGAGCCGGTGTTCTCGTTGTTGGCCGGTCTCCGGGCTTGCAAAGTGGAGCGAGTTTCCCGCCTTCTCATGCCAACTGGCACAATTGCAATTGGGGCCTCTCTTTGCCTACCGTTGCGGGGGCAGCACCGGATTTTAGCAGCATATATGCCATCACCGGTTTCCCGTTTCACCACCCAGACCAAGGCCTAAGCAGCACCATCAACGCGCTCAGTTAAGCAGGACGCACCATTGGGTCAAGATAAATCACGACACTTCTGGTGAATCCCCGACATAATTACTGTCGGCTTCTGCCAAAGGGCCAATTAAAATTAGGCCTGGTGCTGCTCCTGGGTCTTGGTTTAGGTGCTCGGCAAGCTCCTCAAGAGTGCTGCGGTAAAAGTTTTCAGCCTCGGTCGAGACACTTTCCGCCAAAAGTGCGGGTGTTCGTGGTGAGATGTCATTTGCAATAAGCAATGCAGCCAACTTCGGAAAGGTGCGTTTGGGCATATAAACGACCGTTGTGCATTGCGGATCGGCGATCGCTGCTAAGTTTATATCCTCGGGCAGGACGCCGTCGACATCATGCCCTGTAATGAACTGTACGCGCCGCGCTGAATGTCTGCGTGTGAGCGGTATCCGTGCCGCTGCAGCGGCTGCGCTTGCGGCGGTTACCCCGGGGATAATTTCAAAGTCGATATTTGCAGCTTGCAGCGCAACAAGCTCTTCTTCTAGACGTCCGAATATTCCCGGATCACCAGATTTTAATCGCACCACATGTGCACCTTGTGATGCATAATCAACCAGCAATTGGCTTACGTGATGTTGTTTGGGAGAAGCGCGTCCTGCGCGTTTACCGACACCAATTAGCTCTGCCTGAGATCCGGCATGATCCAATATTGGCCCTGACGACAGGTCATCAAATAAAATCACCTCTGCGGCTTTTAATCGCTGAATGGCTTTTACCGTTAGCAATTCCGGGTCGCCCGGACCAGATCCGACAAAACTTACAAATCCCGTCATGATGAAGCCTTCGATATATAGTGGAAGAAAGTCCCCGTAGCGTGGCCCCGTACAGAACCCGTTTCCGGCACTTTTTGACCATCTGCATCAACAACCTCGGCTAACGGCTCGTCAGGCTGATCAATGATTGTTGAATAATGAAATTCATGACCGCGAAGTGCTGTAGCAGTGGCAAAGCCAGCCATGGGCGATTTTAACCGCGCGAGGCGATATCCAAGATGAAACTTGCGCTTTTCATAGCTGGTCACAAGACCTAGCAAACCGGCCATTTGATGCGCAGTGCCTTCTTTATCAATCAACGCCGCACCCATAGACATATACCCCCCGCATTCGCCGTGTACCGGTTTACTTTTGGCGTGAAGGCGCAAGCTGTCCATGAACTCAGAAGCTGCCGCCAATCGTCCAGCGTGCAACTCGGGATAGCCTCCGGGCAACCAAACTATGTCGGCATCTGGTGGAACTCGCTCATCTTCAAGTGGAGAAAATGGTATCACCTCTGCTCCATGGTCTCGCCATCCTTTTAAAAGATGCGGATAGGTAAAGGAAAAGGCAGCATCGCGTGCTATAGCGATTTTTTGAGCAGGTGGTTTTGGCAGCGGCCCTGATCCTGCTGAACCTGCGCCCTGTGCTGCCTGAATTAGTGCCTGCAGATCAATGTTATCATTTAGAAATTTAGCATATGTTGTGATTGCTTGTTCCAGATCCGGATGCTCAACCGCTTGGATAAGTCCCAAATGCCGTTCGGGAAGAGTTAAATCCCCACGCCTGGGCAAAACGCCCAAAACAGAAATTCCTGCTTTTTCAAACCCTAATCGAGCCAATCGTTCATGTCGCGGACTGGCCACTCGATTTAGGATCACACCAGCAAGGGGCAACCGAGGCGCATAAGAGACAAAACCAAGCGCAGTGGCGGCGGCAGATTGGGCCTGACCACTGACATCGACAACCAACACAACAGGCCATCCCATGAGCATTGCGGTTTCAGCACTGCTGCCAAAGCCACTTGCTCCTTTGCTTGCGACGCCGTCAAAAAGTCCCATGGATCCTTCTGCAATTGCAATATCAGCCCCATGGGCTTGTGCGGAAATTGCCGCAAAGAGCGACTGGTCCATTGACCAGCTATCAAGATTGAACGACGGGCGACGTGCAGCGGCCTGATGAAAGGCCGGATCAATATAATCGGGACCGCTTTTAAAGGGTTGAACGGTCAAACCAAGATCTGAAATCGCCCTTAGCAGGCCAAGCATCACGGTGGTTTTACCGGTCCCCGAGCTTGGTGCAGAGATCATCAATCCTTTGGGAAGCATTAATTTGACCCCGAGCTAAATGGTGACGCGGCAGATTGAGGGCGAAACCGCCGGTCATAGTCGGTCGAATACAGGCAGCTTTCAGTGAACCCCTCTGCGGAAAGCGCAGGTCCAACCAAAATCAGAGCAGTGCGCTCGATACCGTCGATCATTTTTTCTTGCAATGTCGCCAAAGTGGCGCGGATGATTTTTTGATCTGGCCAGCTTGCGCGGTAAACAACCGCAACGGGACAATCACTGCCATAATCAGGGGTAAGATCCGCTATGACCGTTTCAATATTATGGATTGAAAGGTGGATCGCCAAAGTTGCCCCGGTAGCCGCAAAATTCTTTAGGGTTTCCCCCTCAGGCATTTTAGAGGCGCGTCCTGGGGTGCGTGTCAAAATAACAGATTGCGCCAAACCTGGCAGCGTAAGCTCGCTGCCCAAGGCAGCAGCTGCGGCAGAAAACGAAGGCACGCCAGGGGTTACAGAAACCGCAATCCCTTCAGCGCGCAACCGGCGCCATTGCTCACCCATTGCAGACCAAACAGATAGGTCACCTGAATGCAGCCGGGCAACGTCCAGTCCGGCGGCATCTGCTTTTTTGATCTCTGCCACAATTTCATCCAAATCCATCGAAGCAGTATTGAGGATATTTGCGCCGGGCGGACAATGGGCAAGCACCGCTTCGGGCACCAGCGAGCCAGCATAAAGGCACACAGGGCACGATGCGATTAAATCGCGACCCCGCAAGGTTAAAAGGTCAGGCGCGCCTGGCCCTGCACCAATGAAGTAGACGGTCATGATTTATCTCCTTTTGCCAAAGCGCAAGTGGCAAGCCCATCCTTTGATATCATGCGATGCCCTAGAAGGTAACTGTTCTCGCCCGCTGCGGCCAAGGCTGCTGCCTCAGAGAGGCTTCCTGTGTTATAGTGCTGCAATGAAAGCACGCTGTGGGTTTGAGTATTTTGCAAGTCAATTTCGTTCTGGGAAACAGCAATAATGGATAGTTTAAAGTGCTGAGATAGGCTTTGCAGGGCTTGGTTTTGGGCTTTATCAACATGTGTCGCCACGCCGCAAATATCACGCACCGCTAATTTATGGTGCTTGAAAAGTGTCTGATAGACATCCTGTAAACTTTCAAACTGAACGTTTTTTCGGAAGCCAAACCCTGCAATTATCATAGCGTGACACTCCATTGCACCACAGGGTAGGCGGCCTTCCACCCATGTTTGTTGCCCAGTGCACCAGCATGCGATAGCTCGATGCGCAGCAATTCGCCGCCCAAAGTTTGGCAGGTTTTTGCCAGCAAAGCCTCGCTTTCCAATGTGACAGCATTGCAGACAATACGAGTGCCTTTGGCAAGATTTCCAACCAAATACTGCACTAACTTCTCGTTCAACCCGCCGCCGATAAAAACACATTGGGGCTGTTCGAGCCCCTCCAAACACTCTGGGGCATTTCCATTAATCACGCGTAACCTATCAACTCCCAACGCCGCCGAATTTTCAGAAATTCTTCGTACCCGGGTTGCGTTTTGTTCAATTGCAATGGCCTGCGTTGTGGCATCGCAAAGCAACCATTCAAGAGCGATAGAGCCCGAACCACCACCGATATCCCACAAAAGTTCACCGGCCTTTGGTGCCAAAGCTGATAAAGTTAGCGCGCGCATCGGCCGTTTGGTTATTTGGCCGTCATTGGCATAAAGCGTGTCGTCCTGTCCCCCGCTAAGCGACAATTGAGGCCCGCCTTGGGCTGTTATTCCCACCACAACAGGATGCTCAACGTCTGTTAGGGCATAGTCTTTGGCTAATGCATGACGAAAGCGCGCGCGCGGTCCCCCCAAAGATTCAAGCACATGTAAAGTGGAGGCGCCGAACCCAAGATCCGTTAAGTAGGTTGCAAGTTCCGCGACAGCAGCGCCATCGCGCATTGTCACCAAAAGGTTTTGGCCGCATTGCAAACCCCGCCGAAGGCGCGAGAACGGCGCAGCATGTAACCCGTAACATTCGGTGGTCTCTAACGACCATCCTAGGTTTGATGCAGCCAGAGAAAAGCATGATGGGCTCGGGAGTGATATCCATTCATCTGGCTGTAAGTACTGGCTTAGAACAGCGCCAGCGCCATACCAAAATGGATCACCAGAGGCCAAAACAACCACTGGTTGACCGCGCAGCTTTAAAATTTCATCAATGCCATCCTTGAAAGGGACGGGCCAAACCCTGTGTTTTTCAGACCTATCTTTTGAAAGTAGATCAATATGCCGTTTTGCGCCCCAAATCATTTTGGCCTTTTTTAATGCGTTTTGACTTGCAGACGTCAGACCTTCTAGTCCATCTTCGCCCAATCCAACGATGGTTAACCAGGCTGCTTTAGACATGAGCGTAAACCTTTTGATACTTGCCGGTACGACCGAAGCCAGCCGGCTTGCCAAAGAGGTCAGCGCCGCAAAAATAAAGGCGGTCCTGTCCTATGCCGGACGTGTGGAAAGACCTAAACCACAACCCTTGCCCCGCCGCACAGGCGGCTTTGGAGGGGTGGAGGGACTGAAAAAGTTTCTGCGCGACCAATCGATTACCCATGTGGTTGATTCCACGCACCCATTTGCGGTTCAAATGAGCCAACATGCGGTTGATGCCTGCGCTGACCTCAATCTTCCACTGATGGCTTTTAGCCGGCCAGAATGGAAACCGACCTCGGCCGATAATTGGATAGAGGTTGCTGATATTCCGGCTGCTGTTTCGGCGTTGAAGGGGGCAAAAAAGCGAATAATGCTTGCGTTGGGCAGAATGCATTTGCAGGCCTTTGAGGCACAGCCTCAACACCGCTATCTCTTGCGCCTTGTAGACCCACCGGGCAAAGACCTTACGCTGCCAAACTGCGATATTGTGGTGTCTCGAGGGCCGTTTACAAAAGATGGCGATCTGGCCCTGATGCGGGACTATAATATTCAGCTTGTGGTTTGCAAAAATTCTGGCGGCGTTGCCGCACGCGCTAAACTTGATGCGGCCCGCGAGCTGGATTTGCCTGTTATTATGATTGCGCGACCGAAGCTTGATCGCCCGCGGCTTGAAACCGCCAGTTTGAAAAAGGTGATGCAATGGCTGGGTCATTCGGGCACCGATCTAGGTGTGTAAACCCACGCGGCTTGTCCTACACCACTGATTACGCGGGTCTGAGACGAGCCAACAATAACCATAGTGCGCATATCTGCCATATCTGCTGTGGTTTGCGATAATCCAACAATACTTATAGTTTCATCTTTAGTGCTCACAGCGCGTGCAAAAACAACTGGCCGGTCGTCTTTGCAGCACTCTTTTAAAATCTCTAAAGCTCTTGAAAAGCCATCTGGACGTGCCTTGGAACGCGGATTGTAAAACGCCATTGCAAAGTCAGCCTCGGATGCTAGCCGCAATCGCTTTTCGATCAGGTGCCACGGTTTTAGATTGTCACTAAGATTAATCGCACAAAAATCATGTCCTAATGGCGCTCCGGCTCTGGCAGAGGCAGCAAGCATCGCCGTTATGCCGGGTAAGACTTCAATATCAAGCTGGCACCATTGATCGGGACCTTGCTCGATGGCTTCAAAAACTGCAGCAGCCATGGCAAACACGCCGGGATCACCCGATGAGACAACCGCGACTTTTTTCCCTTCTGCAGCCAAAGACAACGCCAGTTTTGATCTGTCCAGCTCGACCCGATTGTCTGATCCGTGCAGCGTCAACCCC
>CABZJG010000010.1 GCA_902525995.1 Paracoccaceae bacterium
CGGCAGCGCCTTTCAATCGGATTTGCAGGATCATGTTTCCTCTCCTCAATTAACGAACGATTGTGATTTTTTCGGCTGCCCGGGTGATCCCGGTGTAGAGCCAGCGGCGCCACTCAGCGCGGAAGGCCGAGCTTTCATCGAACAGCACCACGTTGTCCCACTGGCTGCCCTGCGCCTTGTGGACGGTCAGCGCGTAGCCATAGTTGAACTGGTCAGTGCCCCGGAGTTCTTTCCAATCAATCTGCTCGTGACCGCCGGCGAAAAACTCCTCACGCACGCGCACTGTGATCGCGGCCTGCCCCTCAAAATCGGATGACAGAATGTCGAGCTTGATCATGTTGTCGTTGATCGCGCCTGTCGGGCGCTCATGCACCTCTGACACGGTGAACAGCCCGCCATTGAACAGGCCGTTCGAACGATTGTTTTTGAGGCAGACGAGACGATCACCCGGCTCGGGCATGCAGTTCATGCGCCCCGCCAGTTCACGCATCCGCTTGTTGTAGAGGTGACGGGTCAAGTTCTTACCCACCAACACCTGATCGGCCTTGGTAATCATGTCGGGTTCGACATCGCTCCGGGGCATGACGCAGCTCGTGCCGTAGCTGCCGAAACTCAGGTCACGGCCTTCGCGCACATCCGTAGCGAGGCGAACAATGGGATTGCCCTCGGCCTGCCGATGAATCTCGGTGAGCATCTGATCGGATTCGTGATCGGTGAAGAAACCGCCACCCTTGACCGAAGGAAGCTGCGCCGGATCACCAAGGACGAGGATGGGTTTGCCGAATGACATCAGGTCGCGCCCGAGGTCTCCGTCAACCATTGAGCATTCGTCGATCACAACGAGAGCGGCGTCTTTGACAGAACTATCGGGGTCGAGAACAAACTTGATTGCCCCGGTCGCCTCGTCTTGCTGGGGGGAGTAGATCGTGCCGTGGATCGTGTTCGCACCGTGGCAGCCGCTCTTGCGCATGACCATTGCGGCTTTGCCGGTGAACGCGGCATAGGCGGTCTCGCCGTCGATCTGCGAGGCAAAGTGGCGGGCCAGCGTGGTCTTGCCCGTGCCAGCATATCCAAACACGCGATAAATCTGCTCGTTCCCAGCCTTGTGCCAGGTTGAAACCCCGTCGAGGGCAGCGCGTTGTTGAGGGGACCAATCCAATTTTCTGCTCCTATTTGACCTGTAAAACCCGGTGCAGGGCCATAAATTGCTGACTGCGATAAAGGGCGTTCAGCACCTCCCAATCGCTGGGCTGTTCGGTGTGGTTGGAGCGGCCATTGATGATGTCGTGGCAGCGGTCACACAGATACAGGCCGAAGAAATCGTGGGGCTTTTGAGCCATCCCGAGCGCCCATTTCCCCCGCAGATGCGCCAGAACCGTGTGCTCCGGGTTCTCGCGGAATCCGAACAAAGCCAGCGTGCAAGGGATCGTCTCGTGCTTGGGCAGGTTGCGGATCGCGACCGATACGATGGGCGGGAGCTTGGGGAGCGCGGTCATTTCCGAAACTCCGCAATGATTTTGTCCACCTTCATCGCCCAATCACTCTCCATGAGATGCGGGCAAATCTCCTCCTCGATCACGCCGACGGCCTTGAACACAAAGTCGCAGAACTGCTCTTCGCTCATGCTGTCGAAGCGGGTGGAGATGTAATCAATCTCATGGGTGCGCCCGGTCAGGCGAGCAATGTGCTCGGGCATCAGATTCTCCATTCCATGAGGAACGGAATTTCATCGTCCAAATCGCCACCGGGTCGCCCACCGGAACCGTATTCGCCGCTATCAGGCGATTGACGTGCGGGGTCGGAATAGCCCGAGCCACCGCCGTTGTTGCCGCCGTCGTTCTTGCTATCCAGCATGGTCAGCGAGGAACTATATGGGCGCAACACGACCTCAGTGGTGTAGCGATCTTGCCCGGATTGGTCCTGCCACTTGCGGGTCTCTAGCTGGCCCTCGACGCAGATTTTGGAGCCCTTGCGCAGATATTGCTCGGCGAGGCGCACCAAAGGTTCCGCGTGGATCGTGACCCGATGCCATTCGGTGCGTTCACGGCGCTCGCCGGAATTACGGCCTTTCCATGTTTGGGAGGTTGCGATTCTGAGATTGCAAACCTTGCCGCCATTTTCAAAGCTGCGGACCTCTGGGTCTTGCCCGAGGTTGCCGATGAGAGTGACTCTGTTGAGGGAACCGGCCATCACTGGACCTCCACGCTTTGTAGGATTTCCTCCAACTTCGCTTGGCGCGACTCCGAGAGTTCTCGCTGAATTGCGTTTTCGTCGAAGTTGAAGGGATATTCGGCGTTGTAGCCTTCACCGCTCGCTTGAAACCCGGCGTCGTAGGCCCATTCCAGCAAACTCATGAGATCGATTGCCGCCATCACGCGACCTCCTTCTCAATCGTAGGAGCAGGCAGCCGATCCCGGCCCGCAGCGGTGATCCGGTAGCGCATCTCGCCCACCTCAAGGACGGCACTGGCAAGACCGTGATCGGCGAGGACATCAAGCAGGCTTTCCGATGCCCCGATCTGGTCGGCGGAGCGAAACTCATCGTCGAGCTTGCCAAGGCAGAGCTTGTGCTGGCGTGTCAGTTTTTTGATCCGCTTACCCATTGGCCAGTTCCTCCCGGCGGGTGTCTGCGGCCTCGGTGATCTGCTGGTGGTAAGGGGTGCCTTCGGTCTGGGCGATCTGGGAGCCGTAGATTTCCAGCACCGCTTCAACCGCGCCACCGTCCTCGGCCTCTGACAATTCGCTGGCGATCAGCTTGACAAGGCCAGAAAACGCTTCGTTTTCTTCCTCAGGCTTGCTTTCCAGCGGCGCTTTTTTGGCGGGCTCTTCGGGCACTTCGGCTTTTGCCTTCTTGGCCTTGGGCGCCTTCTCTTCGGTTGGCTTCTTAGGCTCGGACTCCTGTGCCTCTGCCTGCTCTTCATCGGCAGGGATTGCTTCGGCCTCTATCGTCTCGCCCGTTTCCGGCGATCCCTGATCCGGGTGCATGGCAAAGTTGGCGAAGTTGGCCTTGCTGCCATCAACTTCAAGCGCCTCGGTTACCTTCTCGACCGAGATCGGCAATTCGTTGAACAGCGCTCGCACAGCCGTTTTTCGCGCCATCTGATGTTCGTGCGCGATCCAAGGGCTGTCCTTCTTGCCGTATTTCTTGGCAGTCTTGTATCCCTACGAAGCGTCCCGAACCTTGAGCACCTCGGCATAGGGGAGCACGATGAATGCTTCGCCATCCGTCAGCTTGGCGTGGCAATAGGCATGGGTCGGCTTCGAACGCTCGCCCGCCGGGATGTGCTTGAGGTGCTGGTTGGAGCCGTATTCAAACGAGAACTCATCGGCCTCGTAAACAACGTCCGCGTGGATGTTAACCACATGGCCAGAACGCCGCGCAAGATCGACCATGCCCTTGTAGCCAAGCACAAGCTGCACCTCGGTCACGCCCTTTTTGCGGTTCTCAAAGGGGATCAGATAGGCATGGCCCAGCACCGTGTTCGGCTCCAAGCCGAGACTCGCGCAGGTCATCATCGAACCGAGCAAAGTCAGCGGGTCGCACTGGCCTAATTTTGGGGTGGTGCGGATCGCATTCGCCATGAGGCGCATCATGCGTTCCGGCTTCATATGTTCGGCGGCAACGACTTGAAGCTGCTGCTTGGCCATGTCGTTGACCAATAGCTCCTGCACCGTCTGAACCTGCCGAAGCGGCTTTGTAACTGCTGTTTGTTTGTACATGAATTTCCTCAATCGTCTGAAATGGTGTGGTTGCCTTGCGGCGGGTGGACCGTGATGAACCCGATCATTGGTCTTGGGTGATCGGGCCCTGCCAGATCACGGTGTACGTGAGGCAGAAGGTGCAGATCACAGCTTGCGCTCCTCTTTGATGTCAAAGCCCGGGATTTTGATTGGATTACCCTTCGCTGACCGAACCTCAGCATTGGCGAGCCGCAGCAGCAAATCGGTCATTTCAGGGCGCATTCGGTAGTGGAGCATCGCCTGATTGACGTTGGCGATCTCGACATAACGTCGGGTGCGCAGCGCCGTACGCTTGCCGCCGCCCGTTGCAGAATCCAGCTTGGTGCTTTCGGCCTTCTGCGCCTCAGCTTCGGCTTCACGGGCAGCTTCGGCGCGTTCCTCGGCCTCTTGCTGGCCCACAACGTCATTGCGCTCTTCGGCTTGCTTGCGGGCGCGTTCAGCCGCTTCCGCCTCTTCACGAGCCTTGCGCTCTTCCTCCGCCTTGCGAGCCTGTTCCTTGGCCTCTTCCTCGCGCAGGAAGGTTTCAACCAAAGGTTTCACGAGATTGGCGGCACGTTCGACGATCTCTTTGACTCGGTTGAACGCCGCATCGATCTCGCGCCCGGCGTCGAGAAAGGGCTGTTTCTGAGCCTTGCGCCGCTCTTCGATCTCTTTGAAAAGCTGACGGGCACCGCTGAGGAAGTCATTGGCTTTCTGGGCCTGCTCGTTGCTCTCGATCTTGCCCGCGTCTTTCCATTCGCCGGCCGCATCTGCGACCTCGTCCGCTTTGGTGGCAAGTTCGTCAACCAAGTCCGGGTTAAAGGCGGGGCCTTTATTGTGGTCACGGGGTGGCGGGGACATATTGTTCACGGCAGAGTCCTTTCAAATCAGGGGCAAATGGGGCGAATAACGTGTTCTTGGAGGTTAAACGGGGCATGAGTCGCGGCCATCGCCTCAATGGATTGGCGCAGCGAACAGAGTTCGTCGTATTCGGCTTTCGAGATCGGGTTCTTTGACAGCCAGGCCCATTCACGCCGCACATCACGGCGCTCGCCGTCGATTTCGCAAAGAAGCCGCTCGTCACAGGCAAGCTCCCCTGTCAGCGGGCAAATCTCACGGTCGATCCAAATGCGGGCCGGAACGTAGGGACCACCGCGCACCATGCGCACCTTGAACCAACCCATATGCGGGTCATTCTCGTGGATGGGCGGGCGCTTCCCTACCAAAGAGTCGCGGTGCCAGCGAAGAAGGTTCGAGAGCGGTGTCGGCTGCCTCATTGCGCTGCCTCCCGCTCCATGTCCCATGAAAGCCGAGTCAGGCGCTGGCCATATTCGGCAACCATCTCCGGCGTGACATCCGGCGACACCAACACCTCGGAATAGATGGCAGACAGTTTTTCATCGGCGGGCATCGCGCGGCACGCATCGACCAGCATTTGCCAATTGGCGTCAGCCGTGGCCCGAGCGCGGAGCTTCTCAGCTTCGATTGCAGCGGAAAGCAAGCGCTGACTCTGCCCGAAAAGCCTGAACATCACGCGCCCTCCAAGTCAAATTGGGCGCGGTAAATTGCCTGCTGTTCCTTGCGGCGGCGCATTTCGTCCAGCACTGCCGGCAACTCAGAAAAGGCTCCCGCAGGCTCAGTTGCCCGAGACCTGCGGGAAGTTTCCGACGAGGCAGTCGGCAGGGAGGTAACATTCCAGCCCGCCCATTGGCGGAGCATTCTGTTTGCGAGATCGACAATGCTTTGAGGCCAGATGCCGCAAGGCGATGCAACGATCATTTGTGCGCGGTGCAGTTCACGCGAAAGCCATTCTTGCTTGGTGAGGGACAGGGGCGCGATGTTGCTCATGCTGCCGCCCTCACGGGTTCAGACACGCGGGCAATGTCAGCGGCGTGGATGAACTGGCTGCCACTCCAAGGCTTCACAAAGAAAACTCGGTGCGCCTCGCCAAGCGCATGTTCAGGTGCGCATCCCTCCGCAGGGTAGAAAAAGCGGTCACGCTTCCATGCGTGGATCAGATATTCAGCCCAACGTTCGGCGCTCAGGACCCAAACTTCGCGGCCCTCCGGCGTGTAGTGCTGTTTGATCCCGAACCGTTCATCATCGGCGATTTTAAGGTGTTCGATCTCAGCGGCTAAGCGCTCTGACTCGACATGATCGTCGGCGGCAACTGCCTCCCGGATCGCAACGGCTCGGTTGATGATGTAGGTTTTGGCGCTCCACCCTTCGGCGACCTTAGCCAAGTCCTCGCGCAGCGCATCTGAAATCAAATCGAAATTCATATCGTTTTCCCTCAGGCTTGGTACCTGTGGGGTACATATATGCATAACGCATATAAATGAGTCAATACTTAATGCATAACTTTCATCCAGTAGTATGCATCAAGCATACTTTCTGCGTGGAAGGCCCGTTCAAGCGAATCGTTCGCAGCCGATCAAGCCAAACTGTTTTGGCGTCCAGTCAAATATGATAGCTTACTGACGAATCCTAGACTGGGGGCCGCGTGGAATTTCTTTATTTGTTGATTGCAATCTTCGTTGGCGGCATGGCCTTGTCGGCCCTTGCTCGGGCGTTTGGAGGCAAGAAGAAAGCGCCCTTAGCTTCCCAACGGCACGACGATCCGACCGGCGACTGGAAGCTTGTGAAGTATGTCCGACACGATGGTGTGGAGCGTGATGAATATACCCACCAACACATGCTGCGAACCAATTACGCCTATCGTGACGCTGCTGATGGCGTATCTACCGCGCCGCAAAATCGAGGAAAACAAGCCCCAGACCGATCAGATTGGGAGTTTGAGATTACATACCGAAGTAAGCGTGGCGAGGTTTCTGTTCGCCGCATCAAGAAAATAAGCTTCAACGGAGAGCGAGACCCTTTGATTACAGCGTTTTGTGAAAAATCTGGTGAAGAGCGCAGCTTTCGGTCCAGCAACATTCTGGCCTGCACCAATCTCAAAAGCGGTCGAGCGATCAAAGATTTCGGAACCTACCTCAAGCGAGGCTACGGTTGGCGCTGATCCAAGGCTTGCGGAAAGTTCAATCGCAAACCTGCGCATATCGCTCCTGATCAACGACAAGGCACTGTGCTGCGGTGCTCAATCGTGCGTCAGGGTGGGCGCTGCAACAATCTAGCAGGTCTTGTAGTTCAATTGGGCGGGGTGTTGATACTTGTGCGCTCGCATTACCCGCACGGATAGCCCACAAATCATCGCTTTCGCTAGGTTCAACGTCAAAATCACTCGCCACCAGTTCAGATGCCATATCAGAAAATTGAACTGCCAAGCCGTTATTGAATCCATTTACATACCCCATAACAGCACCAGCGTATGCGATCTCATTTATGCGATCCGAGAACTCCCGCCCTTCCAATCCGCTAGAGAAAAGTTGTGATATATCAGAGCACTTAGCGAGGCGAAGCCAGCGATCCGGCCTCTCAGGATCAAATCCCTGCGCAATCGCCTGTTGTGGCCCAGCCAATAGCAGGGGCACCGCCAAGAACGCAGCCAACTTCATACCTTCTCGCCTTTCCAAATGACTTTCCCTACCACTTCCAGATCACTCAAGTGCATATCCTCGGGCGGGTAGACCTCGCGGTTGTCGGAAATTATTTTGACATGCTCTCGCTTTGAGGATCGGGCAACCCGCTTGACATGCAGCGTTTCACCAAACCTCAGAACGAAAAGTCCGTCAAAATTCAGATCGCGCTTTGAAAAGTCGAGCATAACAATGTCGTCGTCATGCAGCGTTGGCTCCATGCTGTCGCCCTTCACACTTATGATTGAGAGGTTCTTGGGATTCGAGCGGGTCAGCTTCTTCAAATAGTTGGGCGGGAATGCCAGGCTATTCGCAGCCAATTCTTCACTCTCGGCCAGCATTCCGTATCCTGCGCTGGCAGACACGTCATAAACAGCTACCAGACCTTCATCGCTTTCTACTCCTTCTCCTGCATGCACCACTTCTGGCACAACCTCAGACCGCTGACCCCCAAACAGTAGCCATTCAGGCTCAACCCGGAAGGCGGAGGCGTATTTCCTAGCAAGGTCAGATTTGAAGGCGCGGTTTCCATTCTCATGCGCCACATAGGTCTGGTACGGGACGCCAAGCCGCTTAGCGGCATCAGCGGCGGAGGAGAAACCTGCCTCTTCCCTAGCTTTTCGAAGTCGTTCAAATGGTTCAATCATAGAAACCTACCTACAGCATAACGTTATGCGTTTGGTATTGACTTGAATATATGCATAACGCATACATGCTCGCATGGAGCATATCTTTAACATCTGGCCCCGCTTGTCGGACTTAGCCGCCGACCTCGGCAAGCCATATCAAACTGTTGCCGCTTGGAAGCGCCGCGGTTCGATACCCGCTGAAAACGATCTGCAACTCATTCAAGCCGCCGAGAAGCGTGGGGCCAGCCTCACCTTTGAACAGTTGGCCTTGGCCAGAGCAGGCGGCACATCGCATTGCACGCAGGAGGCCAGTTGATGGGCGCTTTCTTTCCATTTTCAAATTCCTTTCGGTCTCTGCTGTGGGACCAACATGCCCATCAAATGGCGAAGCCCCAAGGAAACGAGGTTTCGTATATGCAACTGCGTGAAAGCCCAGTTCGCACGTTCATGGTCGACATCGCAACAAAGCAGGCAAGCTTTGAACAGAAAGTAGATCAAGCCCGCCGTTCAGTTTGGCTTGCCTGTTTCTTTGAACAATGCGTTTCGAAGCTTAAGCGCAAGATCGCCCATTTCTTTTCCGGTTTCAGGGGCGATTTTTGACATGGCCGCTGCACCCGCCTCAATTTCCCGGACGAACGCATCAAGTTCTTCGACCGTGATCAATCCTTTTCGGGCCATGAGTTCAAGCATTTTGACTTGGACAGCCGCAGCCATTTTAGCGTTTACTTTCAGATCGGTGACGCTTTCGACCAGATTGTTGATTGCCGCCATTTGGTCGGTGAATTCCTTTGAAAAGGCCATGCTGAATAACTCCAAATTATTTTTGAAAGCTTGCTTAGCAGCTTTCAGAAGAGGTGTCTCCTATGGCTGATCCCCGACAAATCGTGCGCGTTACAATGAAGGCGTTGATCGACCGGCTTGGTTGCCTTGATGCTGCTGCGGAAACCATCAATGCCCGCTGGGGTGCTGGATCAAGCAAGGGAACACTTTCCAAGAAGCTGAGCGGCCATCTTGCATTCAACGTTGATGATGTGATCGCCCTTGAAGACGCAATTGGTGATTACCCCGTCACCAAGCTGCTCGCAAAACGCCTGCGAAACCGCACAAACGACATGGCTGAATGTCTCATCACGCAGACTGGCATTATCGCCAAAGAAAGCGGCGATGTTGTGCATGCAGTTCTTCGGGCGGAGCAGTCAGCCTGCGCGAACGATGCAGCCCAAGCCATCATTGAAATTCGCGAGGCCATTGCTGCTCTGCAAGCGGCGGAAGCGCGATTAACCGAAAACAACCCTCCATACCAACGAAAGGAATCAAACCATGCCTGACGGCAGCACATACCCAAAAAACAGCCCAAACTTTGAAGTCGATCTCGACAAGCTACTTCGGGAACTCGGCGAGATCGACGGTAAGAAAGACGAAGTTTCCAGCGCCACTGGCGATCTGCGCTGCACGATCAAGGGCATCCTCGACAACAGCGGCTATCACAAAACGGCGCTGGCGATGATCCGACAAATCAATGACATGCCAGCAACCAAGAAGGCCGACTGCCTGCGCACCTTCAAGCCGATGTTCGAGACTCTTTTCCCGGTCTGGGAGCGTGAAGTTCAAGACATGCTCGACAAGGCCGATAAGGAAGCCTCCGAAGTCGAGCGTGATCTTAATGAGGTCGATGGTTAATGATTATTGGCCTTGACCTAGCCACAAAATCCGGCGTGGCGTTTGGCTGCGCCGGATCGGCCCCAGAGACCTACCAGATTGTTTTTGAAGGCAGTCATGAAGCACGACTTCTCGACTGCTTTGTGAATATGCGCCGCCTCTTCAAAAGCAATCAGCCTGAATTTGTTGGGATCGAACTCCCCATTATGGGGGGCAAAGCGAACCTGCGAGCCACCATGCTCAAAACCGGACTAGTCAATGCCGCCCGCATGGCTGCGTATAGCCTTGAAATCCCACATGAAATGTTCGCAACCCAAACTCTGGATCGGCACTTTTTGGGCCATGTTCCGAAAGGGCGTCAGAACCGCAAGAACGCGATCATGCGCCAGTGTGAATTGCTCGGCTGGCAAGCAGGCACTCAAGATGAATTCGACGCTATGCAGGTCTGGGACTATGCCGCCGCATGGCACAATCGAAAGCATGCTATAGCCTCTTTGCCATTATTCAGCGCCAGTAAGAAATCGAGCAAGCACATCCGGGCAGTTTCACGAAAACCACGGTTCGGAACCCGCTTCATCAAGGGCGGGTGAATGATGGCAAGCTTCACAAACCTGAACCAAATACCGATTTTCAGATACGGCCTCATCATGACAGATCCAGCTTGGAAGTATGAGAACTGGTCAGCCAAAGGCGAGCACAAGAACGCCAGCGCCCACTACCGATGCATGTCACTTGATGAGATCAAGAAACTACCCGTCGGACACTACGCCGCCAAGGACTGCCTGCTGTGGCTTTGGGCCACCAATCCCATGCTGCGGGTTGCCTTCGATGTGATCGACGCATGGGGCTTCCGCTTCGTCACAGCCGGTCATTGGGTGAAGCGCACCAAGACGGGCAAACTGGCCTTTGGCACCGGATATGCGCTCCGCTGCGCCGGTGAGCCATTCCTGCTCGCCTCCAACGGATCGCCTGAGACCGCCAACAATGTCCGGTCTGTGATCGAGGGCCAGGTGCGCGAACACTCCCGCAAGCCTGAGGAGGCGTATGTCGAGGCCGAGCGCCTGTGTGGGGATGTTCCCCGCCTTGAGATGTTCAGCCGTCAGGAGCGCCCGGGCTGGGACGTGTTCGGCGACGAAATGTCAAAGTTTGGAGGTGCCGATGCCGCAGCGTGATATTCTCCAAGAGGCCGTCGCCGAGAACGTCAAAGGCTCCTACAGCAAAGCCGAGGTTCTGAACCTTCTCAACAGCTTGGAACATGAGCACGAGGTTACTGTCGTCGATGCTATCCGGCGCGGCGATGTGTTTTGGCATAAGGTTGTTGGCGGCAAGAAACGACCTTGGATCACGCTCTCGGTGCGATCTGACCTAGTTGTCGCCGTTGCCATGTCCTCGGGCAACAGCGCCCCTCGCATGGTGCAGGCGCAATGCCGTTTTTGGGCCGGTAGCTGGATCGGAACGACCACCACCTTGGTCAACGCTGAGGAAGCCCGCCAGTCAATCACGCGGCCCTATACCAACCTTGAGCACCTTCGGGAGATTGAGGCGCATGTCGCTGAATTGCATGGGCTGCGCTCTATCAAGGGACGGAGGCCGACGCTATGAGCCAGCCAAAGGTCACTCTTGAACCCTGCGGGCAGCAGTTCCGCCATAGCAAGAGCGCTTGGAGCATTGTCCTGCCCCTAGAACACCTCCCCTCATGGACGGATTTCTACCGCCGCCTGCGCGACCGCAAAGGTGGGCAGTTCAGCCAGCACTACGCCGCTGATGTCGAGGCCCTTGAGCACTTCGCCAGCGAGCAAATCACAAAACAAAAAGACGAGGTGGCAGCATGAAATCGGACACCGATTCAACATGGAAATCCATAGGCAGCCTAGCCGCTGATCTGGTTCAAAAGCTCGCCCCGAAAGCCAAGGAAGGAAAACAAGAATGAGTTCAGAAGCAATTTGCCCAGCCTTTGATACGCGATTGGAGCTTACCCCATTCGAGCGTCTCGCGGTGATGTATTTCGGCGACCGAGCCGCCGACTTTGAAATTCGAGGCATCCACATTTCGTCTGGATCAGTCGAAGGCTTCTTGGAGCTTTGCGGGGTTCGTTTCGAAACAGAAGCTACAGAAGCAATTCAAAGTCTTTTTGAGCGGAATCTCTTTGTGAACGTTCAAACGATTTACCCACACATCTATTCCGAGCGTCTACAGCACAACGGACAGGCCGTTGAAATTGCAGTCGTTCCCGCAGCAGTGGGAGCCCAGCCATGAGCCACAAAGCATCAAGCTGGCTGGCCCAAATACCGCCCGAAGCTCTTAACGCAGGCGCCTTCCGCGTGCTGTTTCACCTGTGTGATGCTCACAACTCCACGCGGGTGCCACAAGAAGCCTGTTTTCCTAATCAGGAGACCCTGCGAAGGGTGACCGGCCTGTCGAATGGCGGCTTGAATAATGCCTTGAACGCTATTGAAAGCGCTGGTTTGATACGCCGAATTCGGGGCACTTCACCCGACACTAGCGAACGGCGCACCTACTACATTTTGGGGTGCGACTTTGAGCATATACAAGAGCAAACTCCAGAAAATGGAGTTAGTGCAAACTCCGCCCCACTGGAGACAGCAAAACCAGAGCAAACTCCACTTTTCGAGCAAGCAAACTCCACTTTTGAGAGGGGCAAACTCCACTCCACTGGAGACTATCCAGTAAGAACCAGTAAGGAACCAGTAAAAGAGAAAGAAAAAAATCCAAAAAAGAAAAATTCCAACGACACCATTCGGGAATCTTTGATCTCAATCATCTCCCCAGACATGGCAGATGAGTTCATTGCCCACAGGCAAGAAATGAAAAAGCCCCTAACGCATCGGGCAACCAAAATGCTCGTGAGCAAGGTTAAGGGGCATCCTGACCCAGATGCAGTTTTCCGTGAGAGCATTGCCAACGGATGGCAAGGCGTTTTCCCGGATGCGGTAAGGGGCAGCAGAAACGATCCGCTTGCCCCTACAGGGCGCCCAGAAACAACCGAAGAGTTGGAGCGGCGGTTGCTCTATGGCGTTTGATCAGAACTCCACCATGGCAAGTTCAGCCGCGCCCAAACATGATCCGGGCAACCGCTTTCTTGATCGAACGCAGCTTGGACTGTTCTCGTTGGACGGCCTTCTCCTGCGCCAACATCTCGTTGATAGCGGCTTCGAGGCGACTGCCAGCGACCATTGCCTGGAGGTCGGCGACCGGATGAGAGGATTGGACGAGTTCCTTTTCGTCACCGCGAATGAGCGCAAATCGGTGTTTACAGTACTGGCCATTTTCACCCGCAGGGCATGTGCAGGTGATGACAGGACCGTCATCGGTGGGAAACACCTCAATCAGATATTCGGTGCCGCTGGATTTGCTTTTGACGAGATATTCCAAAGCCAATCCTCCTATGTGGAATCAAACAAATCAGAATTTTTCTTGAGCCGAGCACCTGCATGGACTAGAGTCAACCCACGGCAGCAAAAAACTGTCGTCGGGATTTGCACCCCGTCTATGAACTCAAGGCGCGCAGACCGTGCCGCTCAGGCGCGGTTTTCTCATTTCCGCACTAAGGGGCGGAATCTATGGGTCGGGCGTGTGGGAGCACCTTCGGGTGCGCCGTTTTCCCTTGGGTTCAGCGGTAGTGCAAATCCCGTACGTCCGGCTCACCACCAAAATTTGCACTTTGGCGAGCCGGTTGACTTGAACTCAAGGAGACCGCTCATGTCAGCGACCAATACCCTTATAACCCGCCGCTCTTTCGCCGTAAGCGCGGCTACCGCACCCTTGGCTCTATCAGCTACGTCGGCACAGCCAAAGGCCACCCAGTCCATTTCAGACCAAGTCATGCACCATGTGCGGGCACTGCATGAATTGATGCAGCGTGAGGCGCCAGAAGGTGTTGATACCACCGGTTTTCAGTTCCGCGTGATCAATGGCGAGCTTGCCGCTGACACTGTTTGGGCCAGCGCACGCGGCGATGATCTCAGTGTCTGGAACATGCGCCCCGCTTGCTTTGACGGATGGAAAAAGCATGGCGACGGTTATGCCCGCGTCAGCAACCCGCAAGGGAGCCGTTCAGCATGAGTTTAGACATCGACGCATGGACTGAGCGAGCCGCCATCATGGAATTCGATGGTGGCTTGTCGCGCTTCCAAGCAGAAACGCTCGCCGCAAAAGCACAAGGATATCAGCGATATGAGTTCATCAACGCAATCCGCGACAGAAATTCTCAACAAGCACGGGATCACGGTTCGGCGCCAGCACGGGACGCAACGAACGACCTGCCCGGAATGCAGCCCCCATCGGCGCAAAAAGGGCGATCCGTGCCTGAGCGTCAGATTTCTGCCTGACGGTGTCGTTTGGCACTGCTGGCATTGCTCATTTGAAGGTGGAGAATACTATGAAACAAGAAAATTCGGTTCAATGGTTGCAAAAGACCCGAAAGCTCGACGGTGCTTTGCTAGTGCACATGGGCATTCGGGTCGTGGATCATCCAAAACTTGGACAGGCTCTGGCGTTTCCGTATCGTCGCAACGGCGAACCTTACGCCGCCAAGTTCAGAAAAATTGAAGAGAAAAAGTGGAGTTCAACGCAGAAGGTTTCGCGAGGGCTCTACAATGCCGATGTGCTGGGCGCGCTCTCCGATCAGCCCGTTGTTATCACCGAGGGCGAAATGGATTGCCTTACGGTGATCCAATCCGGCTTTGATCGCTGCGTTTCTCTGCCTGACGGGTGGACCGAAAAGGGCAACAAGACCGAAGCGCTGCTCGACGAGTTGGATCGGCTGAAAGACAGCCCGTATGTGATCGTGGCGGGTGACAACGACCGCGCAGGCGAAAGCCTTCCCAAAGCCGTTGCCAACCTCCTCAAGGGGCATGATGTCCGCTATGTGGCATGGCCTGAGGGCTGCAAGGACGCCAACGACGTGTTGATGGCGTTTGGTGAGGGTGAGGTCACAGCCTGCCTCAACAAGGCGAAGCGCATCGATCCTCCAGGCGGTTTCATCACTGCATTTTCGGACCTGCCGCCTCTCTCAGACCGCCGTGTTCTCCGGGCGGATAATGATCTCATCAACAAGCGGCTGGCCTTTGAGCTTGGCGCGATGTCTGTGGGCACCGGCACCCCGGGTGCGGGTAAATCCACCTTCACGACGTGGGTTGCCCATCACGTTTCCAAGCATGAATCTATCCGCGTCGGCTTTCTTTCGTTCGAGACCCACCCGCACCGGACGCGCGATCACCTGTCCCGATTGGCAACCGGCAAGCCATTCCACGAATTGCATGACGCGGAGCGCAAGACGGCGCTCGCCGATCTCGATCAGCGGTTCCGCATCGTCCATCGCACCTATGACCAAAACGGTGGTCATGATCTAGCTTGGCTTGAGAGTATGATTTACGCGCTTGCTGTCCGTGATGGCTGCAAACTCATCATCATCGACCCGTGGAACGAACTTGAGCATCTGCCCGAACCCGGAGAGAGCCTGACCAACTACATCAACTTCGCATTGCAACAGATTCGACAGTGGGCCGAGGTGCTTGAGGTCCATATCTGCGTCATTGCGCACCCCAAGAAGATGGACAGCACTCGTGGCAATATCAGGGCCCCTCAGGGGTATGACATCGCCGACAGTGCCGCTTTCGCAAACAAACCCAGCCTTGGCTTCACCATCCATCAGGAGCAAACCCAAACCGGCGCCAAGTTCATCAAGGTCGTGACGTGGAAGGTGCGCGACACCCAGCTTTACAAGGTGAGCAAGGGTTACACCGACGCCACCTTCGACACCCACAACATGAGCTATGCCGACATTGATCTGGGCTCTCTGGAAACGGAGAGCCCAGCTTGAACAAGCAAACCCGGCATAACCGCGGGAGCCACCCGATCAGGAAAGGCGAGTTTGACGACACGCTGACCTCGGTAAAGGACTGCCGGGACTTATGGGCTGCCAAGCTGCTGGCCTATATGCACGACGCTCTCCAACCACACCGCACAGGTGTGAACCTGCACCCAAAGGTGGCTCAAGGTTGGTTCGGCACATTTGATTTTCGAGAAACCTGTGAGTGCGCAGGCCTCCTGCCTGAGGAGGTGATGCGTGCTTATGAGGCCCGGCTGGCCCTCACCAAAGAAGGGCGCTGGGACGAGGCCCTTGACGGGATCGTGCAGAAGGGAAGGCACACGAAATGAAACGCACCCCATTTGGCAATGTCGCGGCCAGCTTGTCGCCCAAGAACCGGGAGGGTGCGATCATTCTATCGCATGACGCCGCTCGGCACCTGCGGGCGCATCTGCAATGGATGCGCGGCGATAAGGTCTGCAAGGACATCGCCCAAGCCCTCAAATGGGTGGAAGAGAACACCAGCGAAGAAATCCAAGCCTATGCGGAGCGAGCGAAATGAGAGGCCAGCCCCGCATAAGCCCGATCTACAACCTTGGCCCCAAGCCTGCGCCCGATCCTGACCGCGCCTTTGCCCGCATATGGCGATGGTGCCGCGATCTCTGGGTGCTGAATGGAACCATCGTCGTCAAACCCAACGAATTACCCGACCACCTGAGGCAGCCAATGGTGGATTGGGCCAACGATAATTACGGAGAGCAGAAGAATGGGGCAGAAAAACACCGCTGAAAAAGCGGCTAAGGCATTTCAGGATCGCTTGCGACAAGGTGGACAGCGCATTCGGATCACCGGCCGCGCCGACATTTACGAGCGCCGGGGGGCGCAGCTTGAGCAGATCAACGACTATGGCAGCCAGGTCAAAACCCGCGCCTTGCTCTCGAACCGGATCAGGATCAGCGATTTCCTTCGGGGTGTGGGCAACGTCTATGGTGCCTCGGTTGAAGAAGTGCGCATCGGTCCATCGGGGGAGTTCCTTCCCGAGGTAGTTGATGGCGGGCAATGCGCGTCTGGTGGCATCACTCCCCACCTCGTCGCCGTCGGCCAGCGCGTGCGGATTGCCCAGACTGCTTTGGGCGAAATGCCCTGCCTACGCCACCGTGTAAAATCGGAAATGGGTGTGGGTCCGCACCGAACCCTGTCTTACCGAGAACTAATCGACGCCGTGTGTGTCAAGGGTGCCGATCTAACCGAAGTGGCTTTGATGTTCGGATGGTATGTTCGCCGCACCCAAAAGGACGGCACGGAGAAAACCTCGATCCCAAAGCAACAATCCCAGAAGCTTAAAGCGGCTCTCGTTGATGGGTTGGAGGTCATTGAGGCGGCGTGGTCCGAGGCCAATATCGACATCAGCCGCATTGTCGGCGGTTTGGAGGTGGGATGACCGTCTGGAACAAGTATGTCGAGCGGGCCAACCGAAATATGTTCGGAATATGAGCCCCCAAGGAAAAGCGAATCAAATAAAACGGTTCGAGAGTGATGTGTGAAACTATTTTCAAGAAAATTCAAAAAATTGCTCGCCGCTTAATCATTGAAATGACTCAATAAATTGAAACCCCACATATAGCGTGAAAGACATCTCCAACTGCAAGTAGTTGACAAAAGGAGTCCTTTGCCCTCAAAAAGTATCTAAGCTGGAACTGTGCCCATCGTGAAGATCGGGCGCTTTTGTCGTTCTAGGGAGGGCTTAAATATGTAAAAGCACGATTATTGCAGCCACTGGTTTGGGAGCAAGAGCATATTAGCAAAGCGCCGAATATCGGGCCCGTGTCTGAACGAAACCGCCATGCGCTTCCCACCTTAAAACCTCTCTGAGGGATATGGGTTGATACTAAAGGAATGGAGATGAAGCGGCAAGTTCTACGCTCGAACTTACGGGTCAACGGGGCCTTGTTGCACAGATTCTCGCATCGACGAATTGCTACCATGGCACTATCAGACTATGATCAATGCACAGAAAGCCGACGCAGCAACTAAAAACGCCGCTAGATCTTCACAAGCCTTGATGTTTACCATAGGGGGAATATTGGGATGGATTTAAATGCAGAATGGGGGGATGGACGAAGCCGCTTGCGCGGCATTGGCGTATGTTGCTGGTACTGATCCGCATCTGATTGGCCGGCGTGTTTTGCGATCTGGCTGATCTGTTTGATGATTGAAGTTTGTCAATCTGATAACAGGAGGATCTCATGAACGAGAAGAAGACCACCCCGTTGCGCGAGCGGATGATCGAAGATATGCGCATTCGTGGAATGTCCCCAAAGACCCAGCAAGCCCATATTAGAGCGGTCAGATACTTTGCCGAGTTCATCGAGCGCTCGCCTGATACGGCGACACCGGATGACTTGCGTGCATACCAACTTCATATGGCCGACACGGGGGTTTCGACCGGCGTGTTTAACGCGAGGATCGTCTCTCTGCGGTTCTTCTTCGGCATGACCTGCGGAAAGGAAGAGATGAAGCGATACATGCAGTTTCGGCGTAAGCCGAAGAAGCTACCCGTTGTCCTGAGCGTCAAAGAGGTTGGCGACCTATTGGCGGCGGTTCCTGGTCCAGGGCTGAAGTATCGTGCGGCCTTGGGGATCAGCTACGGGGCGGGTTTGCGTGCATCCGAAGTCTGCAACCTCAAGGTCTGCGATATTGACAGCGACCGCATGCTGATCCATGTTGACGATGGCAAGAACAGCAAAGACCGAAAGGCCATGTTGTCACCCGCCCTGCTGGATTTACTGCGCGATTATTGGCGAGAAGCGCGGCCAGAAGGATGGCTGTTTCCGGGCAAGCCCAAGATTATGGCTTTGTCACCGCGTCAGCTGAACCGCGCGTTCACATCGGCCAAGCACATGGCCGGGATCAATAAGCCTGCCACACTACACACCCTGCGCCACAGCTTTGCAACGCACCTGCTTGAGGCTGGAACGGACGTGCGGGTGATCCAAGTGCTATTGGGGCATTCCAAACTCAGCACTACGGCGCGCTACACCCATGTCGCAACCAAGACCATTCGCGGCACCGTCAGCCCATATGAGATGTTGGAGAGGTTGCAAGATCATACCGTCAGGCGAGGATTGGAATAGCGTCTCGGGCAGTTGCCGCGCCCACGGTTGGAGATCGCAGATATCTTTCGCAAGCATGGTCCTGCATATCGGCGGGCCAACGCCGGGCATATCAGCCTCGGCCAACTCAAAGTGATGTCAGCGATTGAAGCCTGCCGAACCGAAGCTCTCGGCGGGCATGTAGCCAGCTGTGCCAAATGCGGCCACCATCATATCGCGTACAACAGCTGCAAGAACCGGCACTGCCCAAAATGCCAGGGGCCTGCCGCGCGCGATTGGATGGAAGCGCGCGCCGAAGATTTGCTGCCCGTAGAGTACTTCCACATCGTCTTCACGATGCCAGCCGAGATCGCCCGCATCGCCTATTGGAACCAGAAGGTGGTCTACGGTCTGCTGTTCCGCGCATCAGCGCAAACCGTGAGGACCATCGCCGCCGATCCCAAACGCCTTGGAGCGAAGGTCGGTATGACCAGTGTCCTACACACCTGGGGATCGGCGCTGACACACCATCCGCACATCCATATGATCGTGCCGGGCGGTGGCCTTTCACCCGAAGGCACAAGTTGGCTCGCCTGCAGGCCGGGGTTCTTTTTACATGTGCGCGTGTTGGCACGACTGTTCCGCCGCCTATTTTTGGATGGGCTCACAGACTTGCACCGCACAGGCCAGCTCGCCTTCTTTGGCAACCTCGATCACTTAGCACAGGCGGATACCTTCGCTCAATGGCTTGCCCCGTTCCGCAAAACTGAATGGGTGGTCTATGCCAAAGCACCATTTGGCGGTCCCAAGCAAGTGTTGGCCTATCTGAGCCGCTACACCCATCGGGTCGCAATCTCAAACCAGCGCCTTGTCAGCGCCAACGAGGACTTCGTGGCTTTCCGTTGGAAAGACTATCGCATCAAACGTGGTGACCGGCAAAAGATCATGCGCCTGGCTACGCCTGAGTTCATCCGCCGCTTCCTGATCCACGTTCTGCCCGATGGCTTCCACCGCATCCGCCACTACGGCCTCCTGGCCAGCTCGGTACGCAAAACAAGCATCACAAAGATCCGATCTTTGCTCGGTGTCCAACGCGCCGAACAAACCGCTGAACCAGAGTTATTGCACGAGATCGCTCCGCTAACTTCACGCGAACCATGCCCGTGCTGCGGCGGTCTCATGCGTATCATCGAAGTATTCCGGCGAGGGCAAAAACCGATGTCGCGTGCACCACCAAGGGAGCAGGCTGCATGACACGATGCCAGTCCAATCAATCCAACGCGCACCGGTTGCTGCTTGTTCACCGGTCCAAGCCTGCTGCGCCGATTATCACAGATGATCGTTCCAAATGCTTAGAGCTACCCCACATGACGACCCAGTCCCCGAAAAAGGGGAGGAGCATGAAGGCAAAGAACGCACATAACCCGGACAACGGTGCACCGCTTGCAGCGCCGCTAACAACGCCAACCACTCTTTCTCCATAGAAAGCATC
>CABZJG010000011.1 GCA_902525995.1 Paracoccaceae bacterium
GACCTTCAAGGTGTGGATTTGGCCGTGACCGGCGTGCCCTTTGATCAAGCGGTGACCAACCGGCCGGGTGCGCGCTTTGGGCCGCGCGCGGTCCGCGAGGCCAGTACTTTGCAGACCTTTGATCCGCCGTATGGTTGGGAATTTGATCCTTTTTCTGAGTGCAATATTGTCGATTACGGTGATCTGGCCTTTGATTATGCTCAGATATCCGCCTTTCCTGCCGCCTTAAAGTCCCACATCCAGACGATCTTGAATGCAGATGTGGCCAGCATTGCGCTGGGCGGTGATCATTACGTGTCTTTTCCAATCCTGCAGGCCTATGCTGAAAAATACGGGCCAGTGTCCCTGTTGCAGTTCGATGCACATTCGGACACATGGCCGGACGATGATATGAGCCGGGTTGATCATGGAACCATGTTTTACAAAGCGGTCAAAACAGGTTTGATTGATCCTTCCCGCTCGGTTCAGGTCGGGATCCGAACCACCAATGAAAATAGGCTGGGGGTCAATGCCATTGACGCCCGCGAGGTACATGAAACAGGCCCCGTGGCCGTGGCCAAGAAAATAAAGTCCCTGCTCGGCGATGCGCCGACCTATCTTAGTTTTGATATTGATTGTCTTGATCCGGCCTTTGCGCCGGGAACCGGAACGCCGGTCTGGGGCGGGCTGTCTTCGGGGCAGGCGTCAATTATTCTGCGCGATTTGGCAGGGATAAATATCCTCGGCGGGGATGTGGTTGAAGTCTCGCCGCAATATGATAGCAGTGGAGCCACGGCTGTTGCTGGCGCCCATGTGGCTGTGGAATTGATCTGCCTTTGGGCACACAGGCATAAACGGACGGATGATCCTATGTTTCTTTTGAAAGTGCTTTTGGGCGCCTGTGGTGTCATCATGGTTTTGGGGCTTTTGTGGATAAGGTTTGCCCCGATTTATAAAGACAGCTGGCACGTGACAACACGCGCAGAGCGCGACAAAGCTTTTATGGGCGGCGTCATACGCTTCTTGCCTGCTGCAGGCAAATCAGAGTTAAGCCAATTGCTGGCCGTGATCGAGCAAGCGCCGCGTACCAAATATATTGCTGGCGGCGAAAAAGAGGGAATGGGTACGTATGTGACCCGTACAAAGGTGTTTGGCTTTCCCGATTTTACCACACTCTGGCTGTCTGACACCGGCTTGCATATTTATGCACGGGTGCGCTTTGGACGGATTGATTTTGGGGTGAATAGGGCACGCGTTGCCGACTGGCTTAGCCAAGCGGGACTTGCGGATAACTCTTGACGTCCTTGTGTGAATAGATCAGATCAACCCCATGATACCCTTAGATAAGCTTGCACAAATTCAGCAGCGCTTCCAGTTTTTGGAAGCCAAGATGAATGATGGTGTTTCGGGCGAAGAAATTGCTCAATTGGCAAAGGAATACGCCGAAATAAAGCCAGTGATTTCCCAGATTGAACAGTATCAGGCGCTGCTTGAGCAAATCGATGATGCCAATGAAATGCTCAACGATCCCGATATGAAGGCTTTGGCTGAGGAAGAGCTGCCAGAACTGAAAGCGCAATTGCCTGAGGTCGAGGCGGCGCTGCAACTTGCACTTTTACCCAAAGACGCTGCCGATGCGCGGCCAGCAATTGTTGAAATTCGTCCCGGAACGGGCGGTGAAGAAGCGGCCTTATTTGCCGGGGACCTACTGCGCATGTATCAACGGTATTCAGAAGCACGCGGGTGGAAGTTTGAGCTGATCGAAGAACAGCAAACCGAGCTTGGCGGGATCAAGGAAGTGGTTGCCCATGTGCGCGGCGAAGGGGTCTTTGCGCGTTTGAAATATGAAAGCGGTGTGCACCGCGTGCAGCGCGTGCCAGAAACTGAAAGCGGCGGGCGGGTGCATACCTCTGCAGCGACCGTTGCGGTGCTGCCCGAGGCAGAGGATGTGGATATCCAGATTAATGCCAATGATCTGCGGATCGATACGATGCGTAGTTCTGGCGCAGGCGGCCAGCACGTAAATACCACGGATTCTGCGGTGCGGATTACCCATCTTCCCACCGGTATCGTGGTGACAAGTTCGGAAAAATCTCAGCACCGCAACCGCGAAATTGCGATGCAGGTTCTCAAAACAAGGCTTTATGATCTCGAACGCCAACGGGTTGATGATGAACGCTCGGCAGATCGAAAATCACAAGTTGGGTCTGGCGATCGTTCAGAGCGCATCAGAACCTATAATTTTCCGCAGGGCCGGATGTCGGATCATCGGATCAACTTAACGCTTTATAAGTTGGATCAGGTGATGCAAGGCGATCTTGATGAAATGATTGATGCACTGACGGCAGATGCCCAGGCCAGCATGCTGGCCGATTTAAATCAATGATCTTGCGCGAATTGATGATCAAAGCCCAAGCAAGATTGCGGGCCGCACAGATTGAAAACCCGGGGCGCGACGTGCGCAAATTGGCTGCGGCAGCTTTGGGCGTGCCGTCCGAGCGGCTCACCCTGATGTCCGAAAGCGCCGCCAGTGCAGAACAAGTGACGCATTTTGAATCGCTCGTGTCTCAACGGCTTGCCCGCAAACCGGTGGCAAGGATCCTGGGCCACCGTGAGTTTTGGGGACGGGACTTTGAAATTTCAGCCGACGTTCTGGACCCGCGCGGCGATACCGAAACCATCGTGCTTGAGGCCTTGAAAACACCGGCAAAGCGGCTGCTTGATTTGGGCACAGGCAGTGGAGTTTTGGCGATTACCTTGCTTGCAGAATGGCCAGAAGCACAAGCTGTTGCCAGCGATATTTCAAATGCAGCTTTGGCAATTGCAAAAAAAAATGCCGCCGCGCATGAGGTAGCTGGACGCGCTGAGTTTTGCTGCTCTGATTGGTTGGACGCAATTTCAGGACAGTTTGATTTGATTGTCTCAAATCCACCCTATATCGCAGAAAGTGAGTTGCCGGGATTAAGCGCGGATGTGACGCTGTATGACCCGAAAATTGCCCTTAGCCCGGGAAAAGATGGGTTGGCGGCTTATCGCAAGATTGTTCGGGATGCCAAAAATCATCTTGTGCTGGGCGGGCGGTTGATTGTTGAGATCGGCGCTTCGCAAGCCATAGAGGTTCAAAAAATATTTACACAAACGGGTTATCTAGGTGTTGCATGTCGTCAGGATTTAGGCGGACGGGATCGTGTGGTTACTGCGCAAGTCGCGAATTAAGTATATAAATTTTGCAATTTTGCATCAAAATGAAATTTTTTTAGAGATAATTGTTGAATCTCTCTTGAAACACGGCCCACGATCAGTTTACGTGAGTACAGTCGCACGATAGAAGCGTGTCATATTATCCTCGCGACGTATAATCCTAATCGTTTTTCGATCGGTTTTTTTTGAACCAAAATAAAAAGCGACATGAGCGTCATATAGCACAGGGCTAGAAAGCTTATAATGAGATCATCAAAATCCCGTTCGCGGTCTAAACAGAACCGCAACCGTTCGGTCGGAAATGTCGTAAACAGAGTTTTTGATAGCTCTGGACCGGAAGGTAAAGTGCGGGGCACCCCGCAGCAGATTATTGAAAAATATAACCAACTCGCACGAGATGCGCAGCTCAGCAACGACCGTGTTGCCACCGAGAATTTCCAACAGCACGCGGAACATTATCTGCGACTGCTTGGTGAAGCGCAGCGTGAACAAGAGGCACGGCGCGAACAGCAAGAGCGTGACAACCGCGAACGGCAAGCCGAGCGCGATCGCGAGCGTAATGAACGGGCAAGTGCGCAGGTCGTCGAGCCTGCAAGTCAAGATATCTTTATGGATGATCCTTCGCAAAGTGAGCAGCCAGATATTGTTTCAATGCCGGGTATTGATCAGCCAATGGGTTTGGTTGACACACCGGAAACGCAGCCTTCTCTTGCAGAACCATCTTCCCAAGATGAGCGCCCGAAACCGCCGCGCAAACCGCGCACGCCGCGCCGCAAAAAGCCTGAGCCATCCGCTGATAGCCCTGCTTCAGCCGATGCCGAGAGGCCGGCATCGAATGAAAGCGAAAGCCCAGAAGCTGCAGAGTAGGGTTTCTTAACTTTTGAACTTTGCGCGATTAGCCGATGCTATTGGGCCAGCGCACGCACGAGTGCGCAAAATCCCTCGAGGGGGACGTTTTCGGCGCGGTCGGTGGGGGCAATGCCTGCTGCGCGCAACCTATCTTCAATATCGCCCCCAAGCGGCTTAAGCGCTGAACGCAGCATTTTACGCCGCTGATTAAAGGCCGTTGCAACAACCCGCTCGAGCGTCTTTGCATCCGCTGGAAATTTGGACTCTTTCAGAGCAACCAAGTGAACAACCGCGCTGGACACTTTGGGCGGCGGCGTAAAGGCCTCTGGCGGCAGGGACAGGACGATATTCGCAGTGCAGCGCCATTGGGCCAGAATAGCCAGCCTGCCATAGGCTTTCGAGCAGGGCTGAGCCGTAATCCTTTCGGCCACTTCACGTTGAAACATCAGCGTCAGGCTTTGCCAAAACGGCGGCCAGCGTGGTGGCGTCAGCCAGCGCACCAAAAGCTCAGTTCCGATGTTATAGGGCAGGTTGGCTGCAACTCGAATGGGCGCGTTTAGGTGCGCCATTGGGTCGATTGCGAGCGCATCGCCTTCCAGCACTTGCAAACGCCCAGCGTGGTGCGAAGCGATATCCTCTAAGGCCGGTATGCAGCGCCGGTCTTTTTCGACAGCCACGACCCTGCGCGCGCCTTCTGCCAAAAGCCCACGGGTCAGACCACCGGGGCCGGGGCCAATTTCAAGAACATCGCAGTTTGCCAGATCGCCAACTTGGCGGGCAATTTTTGCAGTCAGATTCAAATCCAAAAGAAAATTCTGCCCAAGTGATTTTTGGGCTTTGAGATCATGGGTGGCGATCACCTCACGAAGCGGGGGCAGGGCGTCAATCTGGCTCAAGACGCTGCACCCATTTTGGCCGCTAAACGCAAGGCTTCTACCGTTGAAGTTTCATTTGCAATGCCTTGCCCTGCGATATCCAGAGCGGTTCCGTGATCGGGTGAAGTGCGCACAAAGGGCAAACCAAGGGTGACATTCACGCCGCGATCAAAGTCCAAAGTTTTAATCGGGATCAACGCCTGATCGTGATACATGGCTATTACCGCATCATAGGACGCGCGTGCGCGCTCATGAAACAATGTATCGGCAGAATGCGGGCCTGTAAGATGCCATCCTTTGGCTTTGAGATGCTCTATTGTAGGGATAATCACATCCGCTTCTTCAGATCCCATTTTCCCACCTTCGCCAGCATGCGGATTAAGCCCCGTGATCGCAAGACGTGGATTTTTGATGTTAAACTTTTCTATTAATGCCGCGCGCGTGATCGAGATAGTGCGCTCTAGGAGGGGCTGGGTCAGCGTATCTGTCACTTGCTCTAAGGGGATATGGATCGTTGCAGGTACCACCCGCAGGCTGGGACTTGCCAGCATCATCACCGCATGCTCGACAGACCCAAGATGGGCCAGATACTCGGTATGTCCCGGAAAGCCAAATCCAGCGCCATCCTGCAAAGCTTTCTTGTGAATAGGGGCGGTGCAAATCGCCGAAGCTTCTTTGTTTTGAACATACTCAACCCCGCGCGCAATGATCTCAACAACCGAGGCGGCATTGGCCGGATTAGGGTGGCCGGCGCGCACATTAGATGGGAAGGTGTGCGAAAGGACGGGTAGCCCATTTGCCATAGTTTGCGCTGCAAGGGATGGATGCTTAATCTCGATCGCCAATTCGGGATTTGGCAGGATACGCGGGTCTCCTATCCAGCAAAAAACCATTTCATCGCGCAGAGACTGCCATGCTTTTTGCGCCAGCTCAGGACCAATTCCTGCCGGTTCGCCGCAGGTCATAAGGACCGGGCTACAGGTCATTTTTCGATAATCCGAGCGTCCTGACGTAGATTCTCAAGATAGCCCTCTGCATATCCAGCCAGACGTTTATTGCGCAGTCCAAAGCGGACTTTCTCAAGATCTGTGGCGGGGTCTTGTGAAAACGTGTTGCGGCCGCAAACCATCACCATAAGGGTTTGATCCCCAAGGGACAGAAATTCCTTTTCTTGTCGGTCTAGGCGTGCGACCACTTGGCGAATATCTGAACCTATTTTTTCCAAAGTACCGCTGGAGCGGTCAAAGGAATGGTTTGGATGCGCGGCTGCAAATGCGTAAAGATCATCGCAATGCCTGACATCCACCTGCAATTCCGTTTGGGTTTCTAACTCGCCAGATGGAAATCTATAAGTCAGATAATCAATGACCGCCCTTTTGCTTTGATCTGTGCTAATTTCTTCTACGGCCCTAAGTTGAAAGAGGGCAAGACCGTTTGGAATAGGTAAAGGTTCCGTCACATCACCAGGCGCCAGACCAAAGATGAGCGGTTGAACGACCGCAGGCAGTTTTTCCAGAGCTTGCCATTTGATATGCCCGCCTGAGGTGTTGGTTGGCGCAACCGAATATCGACGAGCCGCATCAGAAAAAGCCTTTGTCGAAGTAATATTCGAAAGTTCATCGGCAAGTTCTTTGGCTTTTTGCTCTTGTCCGGGCAGTACTTGCAAAATAATCTCAGAGAGTAAAACCCGAATGCCGCCGCCCGAGCCTTCTATGTTTGTCGACCGTTCAAGCTGTGCATCTGGGACTTGGCTTTGGGCTCCAAATTTGGTCTGGACAACAGCGCGCCACAACAATCCCGACTTGACAAAATCGCGCAGAGTTACGTCGCTGATCCCCTGAGCCTTGAGCTGTTTAAGAAAAGCCGGCAGATCAAGCTTTCCACGGGCGGCAAATTCTTCCATACCGCGGGTGATTTCAGCTTCACTTAGCTCAATCGCCATAGATTTGGCTGCGCTTGATTTCAAGCGATCATCAATTAATTGCTCTTTTGCAAGCGCGCTGGGATCGCCCGGAACATTTAACAGTTTTAGAAATAGGCTGCGCTGACGCAGCTCGTAATGGGTAATGGATCTGTCGTTTACTTTGATGGCCGTGGAAAACAGATTTTCCGCAGCAGCAACATTCGCCCCACAAAACAGCGCTAAAATGACCGAGCAGCTCGTTAATATGGGTTTGATCATCACCTAATCCTATTATCTCTGCGCAAACGGTGCAGCATTATTTGTTGTTTAATTTCCGTTGCCTTCAAAGGGAAGCCCGTGTGGCAAAGAAAATTATGGCTAAATGAATATCGCATTAGCCCTCCTCTGCTTGAAACAGAATGCCAAGCCCCAAGAAAATAGCCGCCATCGGCGGTGCCCATGCCGCTAGCATAACCGGCAGTTGACCATTTTCTGCCAAAATTTGAGCAAAGTTTCGAATGTAAAAAAGCCCAAATCCGAGCAAGATGGCCATTAAGACGCCCAATCCCAAGCTGCGTTGTCGGCTGTGGCTCATCGTAAAGGCAGCTCCGATCAAAACCATTGCCACCAAAAATAGAGGCCTTGCGACTTCTGTTTGATACCAAACTTCATATCGCCGTGCGGAAAATCCAGCAGATTTGAGCTGATCTATCATAACCGGCAGGGACCAAAATGAGACCGTTGAAGGCTTGCCAAAGCGATCTCGGATCTGATCAGTGGTCAGGTTTGAAGGTACCCGAAGCCATTCATGCTTTTGTGCATTTTCCTCAGCGTTTATTCCTGAAATCAAAGGCCATACCTTGGTCTTATTGAGCCACCACTCGCCACCCTGTAAGGTTGCCGAACTTGCTTCGATGCGTCGTCTAGGGCTGCCGTTTCCACGGTATTCCAGCATACTAACGCCATAAAGAACAGAGCCATCAAAGTTCGCACGCTCTGCCCGGATCACAGTTTGACCATTTTCGTCACCCTGGCGAAGCCATAGGCCTTCTGCACCAATTGAAATAACTGAGCGTTTTTGATTGGAGTAGCTGTCCCGCAGATCCAGATATAGCGCTGACGTGGCCGAAATAATGGGGTTGAAGACCGTCACCAATATGCTGCCAAGGCAAACTGTGACCATAATTGGCCCCATGAGCGTCTGCACTACTGACCGTCCTGAATTTCGGCTGATCACCAATTCATTAGACTTACTCAATGAAATATAAACTGAGGTTGCCGAAAGGATCATGATCAGTGGCATCATTTGGTACATAACTTCTGGGGTGTTTAAGAGGGTTAAAGTTAATATCTTTTGAAAAGAAATAACCGATGAAAAATTGCGCAGTTGATTGACCAGATCAATCAGAAGTAAAAACAAGAAAAACAAAACGAAGACCCGAGTAAAAAATGCAGCAAATCGCCGGGCAAAATAGAAATGCAAAATCATTGGGCCACCTTTTTGTGAACCGTTTCACTAAAAGGCCTAAAAGAAAGTGAAGCCATCAAGAGTAAGCCAACGACAAAAATAAGGCCAATCACAACAGGGGTATAATTTAGCATCCAAAAATCTGGATCACTGCGTACCGGCCTTGCAACCACGCTTTCCGACATTTTCAGTAAGACCAATAGAAAAATGGCGAATAGGATTTGTCGGCTGGATCCAAAGCGGCTATATCCGCCCAACATCAAAGCCGCAAATCCGATAAGAGCTGCAGCTAGCCCCAACAGCGGTTGTTTGAAGCGATCATTCGCTTCTTCAAGCAAAAGCGCTCTTCTGGATTCAGACTTTGTTCCTGGCATAGATGCCCGAACTAAAAGTTCACTTGTGGGAAGTTCTGAAATTCGTCTGACCAGCGTCTGGTTAGGATCGACCAAGGAACTTAGATCATAAGATAAGTCTTGAAACAGTGTTGTCG
This sequence comes from Paracoccaceae bacterium, assembly GCA_902525995.1. Taxonomy (GTDB): domain Bacteria; phylum Pseudomonadota; class Alphaproteobacteria; order Rhodobacterales; family Rhodobacteraceae; genus CABZJG01. Next base: position 8,766 of record CABZJG010000011.1, read on the forward strand.
AAAGCGATTGGGTTTTGTGATCAAGGGTTTGGGCCAATCCGTTGACCATAATCATCGTCGTGGTTTCCCCTTCCCGCACGAGATACGCTTTTTCGGCAGTGTAAGTTGTGGCGGCATCTGGTGCTTGGCGGTCTGAGAGAAAGACATCCCGTAATTCGCCCTCTAAAGTGATTTCGCGAATGTAAAAGGCAACGTCTGAGCGTGGATGTATGAAACTACCTTCGCGCAGCAGGCGCGCTGAAATACTGGCCGACACCTCATGTTCGCGCTGTCGAAGATGGGCAAGGCTTGAGGGTACAAGATAATGGGTGAGCAAAGAAAGGATCACCAAAACAAAACACCCAAAGATAAAAAAGGGTCGTGCCAATCGCCAAGGACTGAACCCCGTGGCCTGCATCACTGTCAACTCGCTTTCAGAGCTTAGTCGGTTGGTGACGTAAATAGTTGCAGCAAAGGCTGATAAGGGCAGCATTAACTGGATTACATTTGGCAAACTGAGCAGAGAAAATTCTAAAAATACCTGCGCTGAATGACCATTCGTAATCAAACGATCAAATAAAATAACCGCATGATTAACCCAATACACCGCGATTAACACAAGGGAAAAAAACCCGAAGGCAACCATCATTTGGCGCAGTAAGTAGCGGTCGAACCTTAGCACGAAAATCCCCAGTGGCGTTTTCCAGTTGGATATGGTTTATCTCAAATACTTTCCAGGGAAAACTGAATATTGGAATTAATGGCGGATCACCGCTAAGTTGTAGAAGGCCACGGGACGAAGAAGAGAGAGAAATGCCAAAAAATATTGAATTCACTGAAACAGATTTAGATATGCTTTCCCAAGCAACAGGCCGTATCGCAGCCATTTTACCCCCTGATGGCCGCCTAGATAACATTGGCCGCCGTTTGAACAAACTGACCAAGGGCGCGGTTTTACGCCTCACGCATGATCCTGAGTTTGAAAAACGCAAATCCGGCGAGGTCATTACTTTAGCTTATCCTGCAGGACTTCAGGCCAAAGCTATTGATTTGGTGGTGTTGGATAAACGGGCTGAACGCATTCCAACCCGCCAAGCCGGTGTTGCTTTGGCCAAGCGGCGTGGTCGTGAGGATTTGTTGGTTTGTGCAGGGGCTTTACGCTTTGGGGATAGTTTTTTGCAAGGCATCGCATTGCGCAGTTACAACTTTCTCGCCCATAAAGCGGAAAAGGATGAAAAGAGTTTTGGCAAAGTTACTTTTTCTCACAACAAAATTGAAACTCTCATGCCACAGCTTGAAACAAGCCTGGCCATCACAGAAGCTGTATTTTTTACGCGCGATTTAGTGAATGAGCCGGCCAATATTTTGACCACTACCAATTTTGCCGAACGCCTGATGGACCTCATGCCCTTGGGCCTTAAGGTTGAGGTGCTCGACGAAGAACAACTGGCCGATTTGGGCATGCGGGCGCTTTTGGGTGTCGGACAGGGCTCGGCCAGCCCATCGAAAGTGGTTGTGATGCAATGGAACGGTGGAGCGGCTGATCAACAGCCCTTCGCGCTTGTTGGCAAAGGGGTGGTCTTTGATACGGGCGGCATCTCGCTTAAGCCCGGTGCCGGCATGCAGGATATGACAATGGATATGGGCGGCGCTGCTGTTGTTGCTGGCACCATGATGGCTCTGGCCAGCCGCAAAGCAAAGGCAAATGTGGTCGGTTTGGTGGGCTTGGTTGAAAACATGCCGTCGGGCACAGCAATTCGGCCGGGCGATGTGATCAAGTCCATGAAAGGCGATACGATTGAGGTGCTGAACACAGATGCAGAGGGCCGGTTGGTTCTCTGTGACGTGATGTGGTACGCACAAGAGCGCTTTAATCCGGTTGCGATGATTGATTTAGCCACTTTGACCGGGGCCATTATTGTTGGTCTTGGGCATGAAAATGCAGGTGTTTTTTCCAATGATGATGTGCTGTGCAATGCGCTTCTGGCAGCGGCAAAATCCGAAAACGAAGGTGCCTGGCGCATGCCTTTGGGCGCGGCATATAACAAGCTGCTGAAATCAAGAATTGCTGATATGGCCAATATTGGTGGCCGGCCCGCCGGATCCATCACAGCGGCGCAGTTTTTGCAAAGGTTTGTCAAAGACAGCACGCCCTGGGCGCATATCGACATCGCTGGTGTTGCCCATATAAAATCCGATAGTGACCATGCTCCGGCGGGTGCAACCGGATGGGGTGTGATGACGCTGAACCGATTGATCACCGATATGTTTGAAAGCCCGTAACCCAATGGGAGCCGCCTATTTTTATCATCTGACACGCCAGCCCCTAGAGGTGGCATTGCCTGCGCTGCTTGAAAAGGCATCTGGGGCCGGTTGGCGTGTCGAGGTCCGAGGCACCAGCTTGGAGCGCATGCAATGGTTAGATGATAAACTTTGGCTAGGGTCAGATGATGGGTTTGTGGCGCATGGATTGTCTGGCAGCGATACAGATGCGCATCAGCCGATTTTACTTACAACAAATGCCGAAAGTGGGTTTGACTGTATCATGTCCATAGATGGGGCTCAGATTGACGCGCAAGAGGTCAGCAACAGCCAACGAGTGTGCATATTGTTCGACGGTCTGGATGAAACCGCAATGCAGCAGGCGCGCCGTCAATGGAAAATATTGACCGAAGCAGGCTGTGCAGCCCAATACTGGTCCGAAGAAAGCGGCCGCTGGCAAAAAAAGGCAGACAGCCAATCCGCTGCCAGCTAGCGCTTTAGGATCATTTCCTTCTGGCTGATCTCAATGCTCGAATAGAGGTTCAAATAACTCATACCGAGCAATGAAATTTTCATTTCACCGCTATTCACAGATGCGCTGACATTGCGGTCGGTATAGGGTCCGAGCGTCATTTCCCGAAGCCGAACAGGTGCTGTGGAAACCGGACCGTTTGCGGTCATGGCTGTGTTCCAAAACTGTAAATTTTCAAGCTTAAAGCCCAAAGCTTGCGCGTCTTTTTGGGTCAAAACAACATGGCTGGCGCCTGTGTCGACCAAAAACGAAAGCGGTTGGTCATTCACTTTGATTGTAACCCTGTAGTGACCATCAGCACCTTGTGAAATGACCACATTGCCATCTTGGGGTGGTAAAATTTAACGCACTGCTTTGAGGGGATCGAATATCTTGCCAAATGCCCACCCCAGCAATCATGGCGGCAAAAATCACCAGCCAGATACCGCCTTGAAAGGCAGCTTTCTTGAATTCCCCGCGATGGGTCATCAGCACTGAGCCAAGCAAGACTGCGGCGAGCAAGCCTAAGTAAACCAAGCGGGGATAATCTATATCCTGCGGCATTTAGTGACGGGCCTCAGAGAGAAGTTCAAAAGCCGCAATTCCTTCCAGTACGAACTGCACTGCTAGGGCGGCTAAAAGCATACCAAGTATCCGAGTGATGACATTGATGCCAATTTTCCCAAGCAACTGCTCGAGCAGCGTTCCGATGGAAAACATCAGATAAACTAAAATCAAAACAGCGGCCATGACCGCTGTGACTTCACCGATGCCAATCCAGCCGGGATGATTGTCGGTGATCAAAATTACTGATGTGATAGCGCCGGGTCCGGCAATCAGTGGAATGGCCAAAGGAAACACGGATGGATCGTCTGCTGCATCGTCATCGCTTTGATCTTCACGGCGTTTGGTGCGGCGATTAAAAAGCATCTCAAGCGCGGTTAAGAAAAGCAAAATTCCGCCCGCAATTCGAAAGGCCGGCATGGAAATGCCGACAAATGACAAAACCGATTCTCCAAAGACCGCGAAAAGAAAAAGAACTGCACCGCCCACTGCCACGGCCCGCAGTGCAATGCTACGGCGTTTTTTCTGCGACATGCCTTGGGTGATTGCGACAAACAAAGGTGCAAGCCCGATAGGGTCAACAATAACAAACAGCGTCACAAATGAAGTGATCAAAAAAGCGGTGTCAAAAAGCGTCAATAAATGGTTCCTTTTAGGTCGATCCTTAATCTTCCCCAAATAAGCGGTCAAGCCTTGCTTCTTTGTGTGATTTGAACATAGCTTTATCGCTTATGAGGAGGATCAAGATGGTCAGGGTGATCTCGTCCGCCCATATTGCGCCACGCTTTGTGCTGAGGCGAGTCTAAAGGAGAGCGGAATTTCCACAATTTGCGGAGGTTCCATATAGCTAGAAGCGCGACCGCCAATGAAATATAACCCAGCAGGCCCGAAGATATAAGAAATTCAAACATGGAGTTCCCTATTTTGGTATAAGATTTAAAACCAACCGCGCACCGCAACAACGGTGGTGCGAAGCGTTTGTTACATGAACAGATTACTAGAATTTACATCTACCAAATGGGTGCCATGCGATGAAAATGCAAGATCAGTGCTTTTGATGCTGGGTTCGGCCGTCATATAACACAAGCTTGATAATAGTGTTTTGAGTGCATAGGTGTTTGACCAATCTAATACTACGCCAGATATTTATTTTGAGATTATTGATATGATGAGTGATCCTGATGCGCCTTTTTCCAGCGAACGTGATTGTGCTGTCGAATCAACTATTGCGGTTATAAGTGGCAAATGGAAACCCATATTGCTGTTTCACTTGTATGGTGGAACAAAACGATATTCCGAATTACATCGACTGATCCCAAAGGCTTCTGAGCGGATGCTTGTGCGCTCGCTTCGAGAACTGGAGCAAGATAATTTGATCCAGCGCGTTGTTTTTCCAAGTGTTCCGGTGCGCGTGGATTATTCGCTCACGGGTGAGGGGAAAAGCTTGGTGCCAGTGCTTGAAGCGATGAGTATTTGGGGCAACAAACGTCATTGCGATTTGACCTAAAGACCTGGCCGGCTACATCCTTTGAAATTTGTATGTGTGCTTTGCATTCAAGCACTAGCGAACATCAATGTGCGTAGCGAACATATGCGCCTGTGGCAAATTTTATAGGAATGGTTATTTCAAAAATATTCATATTATAACAAAGGATTGTAACAATGCAGACAGTACAAAAAACTCTAAAAAATATAGCCTTAGCAGGCGCCATGGCTCTATCACTTTTTGCGACCCAAGTGACGGCTGGTTCAGATGAAAGCCAAACCACACCAGCACAAATTCAAGCAAACATCACTCTGGTGGAAAACTATTTCAAAGCCATTCAAACCGGTGATCTGGACACAGTCGGTGCATCTTTGTCGCCTGATATCATTTGGTATCAACCGGGTCAGAACCAGTTTTCGGGCGTTCAAAATGGTGCAAACTCGGTGTTTGCCCTTATTGGCGGGATGATGGATATCTCAGGCGGAAGCTTCAAGATTGACAAAGTGCATGCGGTGATGGGCAATGGCGCACGCGTCGCGGCTATCGTTGAATTTTCAGGCACGCGCGATGGCGCTGAAATCTCAATGCTAGGCGTTGATATTCTGACGGTGAAGGATGGCCAGATTTCCGAGGCATGGCTCTACTCTGCTGATCAGGCCGCAGAAGATGCCTTTTGGGGCAAATAAAAACATGGCTACAGCAGTGGTCAGATTAAAAAACTGACCACTGTTCACGCAAGCGCCAGACTTACGAGCTTGCATTCTCAAGGTTTTCTTGTGCCACCAACCAAAGATTTTCTGCCCGATCAAGCGCTTCCATAACTTCTTTGTACTTCCCGTTCCAAGTGGCAAGCTCGCCAATGCGTGTATCATCATAAAGCACGGGATCAGCAAGCTTTTCGGCAAGTTTGTCGCGCATCTCATTAAGCTTCTCCAGCCTTGCCTCACATTTTCGCACCTCGGATCGAAGCGTCAGAATTTCGTCGCGGCTGGCGCGTTTCGGCTTTGGTTTTTTTGGGGCTTGCTGCGCGGCCGGCTTGTCAGAGCCGAGTAGTTCTTTGCGATAGGTCTCTAAGTCATCCTCATACGGCGTGACTTTTCCATCTTTTACCAACCAAAGCCGATCAGCGACCAGTGACAGTAAATGCATATCATGGCTGATAAGGATCACGGCCCCGGAATAGGCTGTCAAAGCCTCTACCAAGGCTTCGCGGCTTTCAATGTCAAGGTGGTTGGTGGGTTCGTCCAAAATCAGCATGTGAGGTGCATCCAGCGTTGCCAAAAGCAAAGATAGACGTGCTTTTTGTCCCCCAGATAGCCGCCCAACCAAGGTGTCGGCCTGTTCTGCGCCAATGCCAAAACCGCCCAGTATGGCCCGAAGCTGGGCGGGGGTTTTTGATGGTCGCAGCCGCCGGATATGGTCAAGCGGTGTTTCGTCGATGTGCAACTCATCAACTTGATGTTGGGCAAAATACCCAATGCGCAGCTTGGAAGAGCGCACAACACGGCCCCCCATGGGCGTCAGACGGTCGGATATGAGTTTGGCAAGGGTCGATTTTCCCTCACCGTTTTGACCTAAGAGCGCAATCCGGTCGTCTTGATCAATCCGTAGGTCAAGCTTGGATAAAACCGCGGCTCCATCATATCCGACAATACCATCCTCGACCCTCAAGATCGGCGGGGACAGCTCTTCTGGTTCAGGAAAACTAAAGCGGCGCAGGGCGGCCTCTTGCGGGCGGGTAATTGGTTCAAGCCGGGCAATGGCTTTTAGTCTTGATTGCGCCTGACGGGCTTTGTCGGCTTTATAGCGAAAGCGGTCTACATAGGATTGCAAGTGCGCGCGACGCGCGGCTTGCTTTCTGGCTTCGGCTTCAGCCGTTGCCAGTCGCGCGGCGCGGGTTTTGGCAAAGGTATCATAAGCGCCGCTATAAAAGGTAAGCTTTCTGTCCTCGAGATGAAGAATAGAGCCGACAGAGCGATTAAGTAGACCGCGATCATGGCTAATAATAATAACCGTATGGGGGTATTTCGCCAAATAGCTTTCAAGCCAGATCGTGCCCTCAAGATCAAGATAGTTGGTTGGCTCATCCAATAATAGCAGGTCGGGCTGCGCAAAAAGCACACCGGCCAGCGCAACACGCATACGCCAACCGCCGGAAAACGCGCTACAGGGCATCGCTTGTTTTTCACGGTCAAAGCCAAGCCCTTTTAAAATTGATGCGGCGCGCGCTTCGGCTGACCAGGCATCAATATCACTTAAGCGGGTTTGAATATCGGCAATTCGGATCGGATCGGTGGCCGTTTCCGCCTCGGTCAGCAGGCTTGCGCGTTCACTATGAGCTGCCAGCACCGTATCAATCAACGATACCTCATTGCTGGGCACTTCTTGGGCGACGCCGCCAATTTGCGCCCGAGAAGGCAGAGAAAGGCTGCCTCCCTCAAGAGCCAACTCTGCCCGGATCAAGCGGAACAAAGTTGTTTTGCCTGTCCCGTTACGGCCGGCAAGACCGACTTTGTGGCCATCAGGTATGGTTGCGCTGGCGCCATCAAAAAGGGGCCGTCCCTCGACCGAATAGCTGATGTTTGATATTTTCAACATGGCGCACGCCATAGCAGGTCGCAATGGGTTCTACCATCGGGAATCAACAGGCTTCTTTGAAATCCACTACAAAATTTTCGATCACCTCAAACAAAGAAAAGGCTCGTTAAACCGGACGCGTGGCCCACCATGATCTAAATTACGCAGATCAGACTTTTCAAATGGATGGTTGCATGGTAGGGGCAGGCGCAAATCACGGGGCTGACATGGGGTCTGCCCCTGCGATACAAGGATATTTTAAAATGGCTCTCGAGCGTACATTCAGCATCATCAAACCAGATGCCACCCGCCGCAATCTAACCGGCAAAATCAATGCAAAATTCGAAGATGCAGGCCTGCGCGTTGTAGCGCAAAAACGCATTCACATGACCAAAGCCCAAGCGGGTGTATTTTATGGTGTGCATGCCGAACGCCCATTCTACGACGAATTGTGTGAATTTATGTCCTCGGCGCCTGTTGTGGTTCAGGTTCTTGAGGGTGAAAATGCGATTGCCAAAAACCGTGAAGTGATGGGGGCCACCAATCCCGCAGATGCAGCGCCGGGCACTGTTCGCGCTGAATTTGCAGAATCTGTTGGCGAAAACTCTGTGCATGGTTCGGATGCTCCGGAAACTGCAGCTGTTGAGATTGCGTATTTCTTTTCCGGCATCGAATTGGTCGGCTAAATACCGGATGCGGGCGAAAGGTATTACTTTCGCCCGTTTTTCCTTTCGATCACACCAATTTGATCAAGTAGTTTTTCAATCTCGTTTTCCTGTGCGCTGCGCACAGGACCTGCCTGTGCTTTCAGAGCATCAAACCTTGCCCTGAGATCGCGTTTCTCCTGTCCCTGACAATCGTTCCAAGGTCGCCCCTGAAGACCCATTACTATGACATAATAGCCGATAAAATGCGGTCTTACCCCAGACTTTAAAAGCTCTAGGTAGCCTGCATCTGCCCCTAAATCGCGCAGGGTTTCGGCATCTTTAATGCCGGCGCGCTGAAAGGCATCCTCAAGTGCCGGCCCGATATTGCGAATAGCGGAAAGAGGCTCAGCCATCGGCCAATTGGGTGGCAAAAAGGCATAATGTGCGCAAGGCTGCGCCAAAGGCGTCATCGGGAATTGTCATCGCCACGCGCAGATGGCCAGCGGCCGACTGGCCAAAACTTTCCCCCGGCATCACAGCAATTTGGTGCTCATCCAGCAGGCGGTTGGCAAATTCAAACCCACTTTGCCCTGTTGCGCGAATATCCAGCATTAGATACATCGCCCCCTGTGGCGCAATCGCTGTGACTTTCGGAAACTCTTTCAAGATATCCAAAGCGATATCGCGCCGCCGCGCAAAGGGGGCTGAAATTTTTTGTTCTAAGTCTGTACCTTGCCGCAAAGCAAATAGCGCGGCGTCCTGAACAAAACCCGCAACGCCGTAGGTGGTATTTGTGGCCAGATTGATCATATGCGTGATCATCTCTTGCGGCCCGACGACCCAGCCAACGCGGCTTCCCGTCATCGCATGGCTTTTTGACATTGAGCCAATAACCAACGTACGCTCAGTCATCTGGGGCAAGCTGCGCGGGGATATATGCGTGCCAGACCAGACCTGGGTGTCGTATACCTCGTCCGAGATCAGCCATAAATCGTGACGTTGGCAGACCTCTGCAATCGCGGCCATTGTGGCGCGGGAATAGACCGTCCCCGTTGGGTTATTGGGCGAATTAATCAAAAGTGATTTCGCCCCTTTTGCGGCCTGATCCAACTCTTCCAGTTGCGGCTGGAAGCCATGTTTGGATCGGGTCGGAACGGCAACCGGTACAAGACCTTGTGAGCGCAGGGTGCCGGGATAGGTGGTGTAATAAGGATCAAGAAATAGCGCTCGGTCGCCGGGATCGCATGCCGCCGCATGGGCGGCAAAAAGACCTGCCTGACCGCCGGGTGTTATCAGAACATTATCGCGCGTGGTGGCGACACCGGTACGCTTTGTGACCCGATCCGCCACCGTTTGGCGTAATTCAGCAATGCCTGGCACCATAGCATAGCCAGTGTTTCCTGCTGTGGCAGAGGAATGCATGGCCTCTAAAATACTTGGATCCGTTCGAATGTCATGTTCGCCGATGGTCAGCTCGGTAATTGGATGTCCTTCTGCCATCAGCTGGCGTGCGCGCAAAAAAACTTCCCACCCGTCAGAACCCTGACTGTTTATATTGCTGATCCGATGCGATGGCTGCACGATTCTT